>JBBDJF010000047.1:0-30686 GCA_040880045.1 Sneathiella sp. | reverse complement strand
CGGCCCGCATCATATTCGTCAAAAACGATAGCTGTCGGTGATTGAAGCGCCCAGGGCAGTATGCCTTCGCGGAACTCGGTCACCTGCTTGCCGTCACGAAGGACGATAGCGTCCTTGCCGACCAGGTCGATCCGTGAAATATGACTGTCGAGGTTAATCCGGACACAGGGCCAGTTGAGACGCGCGGCAACCTGTTCAATATGGGTTGACTTGCCGGTACCATGATAGCCCTGCACCATAACCCGGCGATTAAAGGCAAACCCCGCCAGAATCGCCAATGTTGTATCATGGTCGAAGACATAAGTAGGGTCCAGATCCGGCACCCGATCCGTCGTCACGCTGAAGGCGGGGGCCTGCATGTCGCTGTCGATTTTAAATACTTCCCGAACAGAAATCTTGGTATCGGGCAAATCAATTTTTATTTCCGGCGATTCTCCGGCAAGTTCTAAGGACGTCATAAAATGTAGTTCCGTGTCACAATTTGTGGATATTATTTTACGGGCAAGCTTACGAGTTACCGCAAGATCGCAAATGTGTATAGGCCTGATTGATGTTTTTCAGTATTTCTTCGGCCTTTTTATCACCACCACGGATATCAGGGTGGTATTTTTTTGCAAGTTCCTTATGGCGACGCTTGATCTCATCCAGACTACAGCCGGGCTTCAGGTTCAGGACTGCAAGCGCCTCACGTTCTTTCGGATCCATTGTCGGCTTGGCATTCGCGCTATTCGAGGTGGAGCTTCCTTCTTCGGTCCCCATGTCATCGCGAAAATCAAATGGGTCGTTGAACCGGTATTCACGTTGCCGACTTGCGGTACGTGTTCCCAGCTTCCACGTTGGGCGATGCCCGGTGATATCCTCATCCTTGTAACGGAGGACTTCTTCCGCAGACATGCCGTCAAAGAAGTTCCAGGATTTGTTAAACTCCCGGATATGCGCGAGACAAAGCCATTGATAATCGTCGGGGCCACCACGATCAAGGAGCCGCGCTTTCGGCGCCCGAAACTCGCCCGGCTCAAAGCAACCCCCACGCTCGCATTGTCGCGGCATCGGATCAGCTATGCCGCCGTCCAATGGTATTTCTCTGTTCTTCGACATTAAATTATTATGATCGCTGAATTGGGGCATAGCAAGGCCGCGAGCAAAAATCCGTTCATTTTTGATACAGGTGGTCGTTATTTGGACAACAGGCGAGAATGGCCGCTGCATTCGAAATCTGATAAGGTTTAATATTAGTGACGCAGCAATGTAAATCACAGTACAACGGGAACTCGGAAATCAGGTCCGAATGCGAAAGGAAGTACCAGGGAATGTCGGTTGCCAAAACCATCGAACGTAAGTTGAAGGATGCATTCTCTCCGTCTGAATTGACGGTGCTGGACGAATCGCACCTGCATGCCGGTCATGCGGGGGCTCGTCCGCAGGGGGAAAGTCATTTCCGTGTGGAAATTTCGGCAGACAGCTTTAAGGGTATGTCCCGGGTTGCGCAGCAGCGCGCCGTATATGACGTTCTCAGCGAGGAACTCAAGACGGATATACATGCACTTGCGCTAAGCGTCAGATCTTGAGGCCACTTTAGCGCCAAAAAAACTTTATCGAAAACTGTTGAACCGAGGGTTCACGCTCCTATATGCTATTTTTGAGAGATTAGTAAAAAAAACGGCAACTTATAAGCGCATAAAACAGGAGCATGAATGTGAACCAGCCAAGTCAGACCCTCGTCAACAGGAATATTTCTGTAATTAATCCGGCTTCCGGACAACTCCATCGCACCAGCATCCGACTGGAGGAAATTGAATGGATAGCGCTTCGCGACATCTGTGCGAGCGAGAACATATCAATCAATGAATTCTGTTGTAAGGTGGATCAGGATGAAAACCGGCGCGAACATTCCCGAACTTCGCGTATCCGCTCCGCCATTCTTGAGCATTACCTGAAACGTCTCGGCGAACGCAAGCTGGATTCCTGACGGCGCTATAACAGGAACAATAATAACGCGGGGAGGGTGATAAATGAAATCAGCGTTGAAATAACGACCATCCCCGCAACATGGCTATGGGCGCGTTCATATCGCAGGGAAAATAGATAATTGAAAACCGCGACAGGCATGCTGCATTCAAGGATCAGTACACCGCGTTCAATTCCCGTCAGGCCAAAAAGTGCTGCAAGTCCATAACCAACCGCGAAACCCATGGCAAGGCGAAGAAACGAGAGCCCGGTTGCAAGTCGGATATGGCTGACCGACAGGCTGGCGAGGCTCACGCCGAGTGCAAAAAGCATCAACGGGATAGTCAGGCTGCCGATAAGGTCGGTCGTGTTGATGATCCAGGCCGGCATGGGAATCGAAAGCGCCTTAACACCGAGGCCGATGATCACTGCATAGAGCAGCGGCGTTCGCAATAGCTGAACGGCTGAACTCGCCCCGGAAGAAAGCCAGACACCAAAGGTAAACTGTAGTGTCGAGAAGACGGTAAAGACGGCAATGGCGAGCGCCAGGCCCGCCTCGCCAAAGGCAAAGAGGCAGAGCGGCAGGCCCATGTTCCCGGTGTTGGGAAACATCAGGCCGGGGAGGTAGTTACGTACATTCAGACGGCAGACCCGCAAAATAACAAAGCCAATCAGGCAGAAACAGAGGGCGCTGAGGAACGCATACATTGCGAATTCCAGGAAGGCCCCGAGTTCCATGTTGAGTTTTACGAGGGTCGTAAAAATAAGCATGGGGGAGCCGACATTCGTGACCAGGGTCGTTATCGTTTCCGTATGAAATGCGCGGCCGGTCTTCGCCCAGAAAAAACCTATTGCGGCAGTTCCCACCACCGGAGCAATTATATTGAGGAGAATTTCATACATCGGGGAGGGTCCCTTGCGCCGCCTGCCTCCTTAAACATCTAGAGTTCAAGGGGGGTAACCCGAAGTTCAGTAATCTGGTTATGTTCCTTCCGCATGACTTCAAACTTATATCCATGGAAAAGGAAGGCTTGGCCAATATCGGGAATGATCTGGGCTTCGTGAATCACCAGCCCGGCGATTGTGGCCGCCTCCTCGTCGGGAAGAGACCAGTTCAGTTGTCGGTTGAGATCGCGGATTGTCACGTCTCCCTTAGTGATAACGCGACCATCTTTCAGCATCCGGACATCACTGACGGCAAGGTCATGCTCATCAGCAATGTCTCCGACAATCTCTTCCAGTATATCCTCCAGTGTCACCAGTCCCATCAACGCACCATATTCATCGACAACCAGGGCGAAATGGCTTTTCCGGTCAAGGAAAGCGTTGAGCTGGCTTCGCAGGGTCGTTGTTTCCGGCACGAACCAGGGTTCAGCCGCGATTGCCTCGAAATCCAGCTTTTCATAATTGCCATCGAGAGGTATCAACGCGCGCAGGAGATCCTTCGCATGTATTATCCCGATAATGTTTTCCGGATTATCCTTCCAGAGCGGAAGCCGTGTGTAGGGACTGCCAAGGACCTGATCAATAATTTCGCGAACCGGTTTTGCGCCATCCACCATTTCCACATTCTTGCGGTGGACCATGATTTCCGCGAGATCGACTTCATCCATATCGAGAATGGTATCAAGCATGTAGCGTTCATGCATGATAACTCCGGCATCTTCCGAATGAAGCTCAATCGCACCGCGAAGCTCATCCTGTGCCGTGTCGGTAAGTGTATCCATATCGCCGTCATGCCCCTTGATTCCCATCAAGCCCAGAGTGACATCGACGATATAGTTGATGCTCATCACCACCGGCGACAGAAGGAAGATGGCGGGCTGAAGGATTGGAGCGACAAATAGGGCGACTGGAATAGTCCGGCGGAGCGCAACGGTTTTGGGCAGGACTTCCGCAAAAACCAGAACGAGCACTGTCATGACCAAGGTCGCATAGGCGACGCCGATATCCCCAAAATAGGTAATAAAGATACTGGTCGCGAGGGAGGATGCGAGGATGTTAACAAGGTTGTTTCCGAGCAGAATGGCGCTGATCAGCTTTGTATGCTTGTCGCGCAGGCGGTTAACTATGCCGGCGCGGTGGTTGCCGGATTGCTCCATCTGATGCAGGCGGGCACGTGAGGCACCGGTCAGCGCGGTTTCCGATCCGGAGAAAAAAGCGGAAAGTAACAAAAGCAGAAAAATTGCAAGTGGCAGAAAGATCAGCTCCACGTCAAAATCAACCGTTTCCATCTCTCCAGTCTATTCCTGTAATTTTTTTTTGAGCAGGGAAAGGATATCCGATTCCGGAATATCCCTTGTGGTGAATGACTCACCAATCTCCTTCATCAGGATCAGCATGATTTTGCCGCCACTGATTTTCTTGTCCTGACGCATATGGGCAAGCAATTTCTCGGCTGTCCAGTCAATACCGGTGATTTTTGGTACCATAACCGGAAGGCCGACATTCCTGAAATGCGCGACAATGCGTCCAAAATCCTGACGGCTGAGATAGCCATGTTCCGTCGAAAGTTCTGCAGCCATGACCATGCCGATGGAAACTGCCTCACCGTGGTTAAGATGCGCGCCATATCGGGCTTCCGCTTCCAGCGCATGGCCGAACGTATGGCCAAGGTTGAGCAGGGCACGCACGCCGCCCTCGCGTTCATCCTGGGCAACGATGCGAGCCTTGGCTTTTACGCTTTGCTCTACCGCATAAATGCGGGCGGCCTTGTCGCCTTCAATAACTTTCCCGCCATTAATTTCCAGCCACTCGAAAAAGTCGCGATCACCGAGCAGGCCATATTTCACGACCTCTGCATAGCCCGCTATGACTTCCCGCCGTGGGAGGCTGTCCAGCAGTGAAATATCTGCCAGCACAAGTCTTGGCTGATAAAAGGCGCCAATCAGGTTCTTGCCTTGCGCCGCATTGATTCCGGTCTTGCCGCCCACGGAGCTGTCCACCTGCGACAGCAGGGTCGTCGGGATCTGGATAAAATCCACGCCACGGCGCAATGTCGCGGCGGCAAACCCGGTCAGGTCGCCCATTACGCCGCCGCCAAGGGCAATCAGTGCTTCATCGCGCTGGATACGCGTGTCAAGCAGTTGGTTCATCAGCTCGCTGTAAGCTGTGATGCTTTTGCTCCCTTCCCCAGCCGGAAAGATATGAGCGCTATGTTCGACGCCAACATCATCAAGGGTATTCTGTAATGTCTGCAGATGGAGCGCGGCGACGGTTTCATCAGTAACAATGGCGACCCGCGGATTCTTCAGCACTTCCTTTAATGCTGCTCCGCCTGTGACAACAAGATTGGTTCCGACCAGAATGTCATAAGACCTCGTGCCAAGGGATACCGGGACACATACGGGCGATGAAGCAGGATCAGGCGAGGGACGTGTCATTTGTCGCCTGCTTTAGATGGAGGGGACGATTTCTCATCCAGTGCCGACAGCGCCGTAATAATCTTGTCCACCACGATTTCATGAGGACCGTCACCACTATCAACCGTGATGTCCGCTTCCGCATAAACGGGATAGCGTTCCTCCATCAATTCCTTCAATATGGCTTTTGGGTTGCCGTTCTTTAAAAGCGGTCGATTGTTGCGTTTCATGCAGCGCTTATAAATGACATCCAGCTCTGCGCGCAACCAAATTGAACAGCCTTTTCGCGCGATCAGTGAGCGCGTCTTCCTGTCCATAAACGCTCCGCCGCCCGTCGCCAGAACATGCCGTGGTTCCTTCAGGAGGCGGGCGATGACTTTACGCTCCCCGTCGCGGAAGGCAGCTTCACCATGAATGTCAAAAAATTCAGCAACCGTCAGGTTGGAGGCAGCCTCAATCTCCGTATCGGCATCCTTGAACGGCAGACCGAGCTGGCTCGCGAGGCGCCGCCCGACTGAGCTTTTTCCCGCTCCCATCAGTCCCACCAGCACGATGGGCCTTGCTTTCAAATCAACAACCGCAGCGACTCCGTCCGCTCCGGCATTTTGTGTCCTGGTCATTTTGTCACTTCTCAACGGCCGCGCGAACTCCCCTTTTACGGCGAGGGGTAGAATATCTTTCCCGAAGGTTATTGATGTATTTCGCCGAACCGTGCTAATCAATAAAGCCAAATTTTCTGTATAATCGCAGCTTCGCGCTTTAAATAGCAACAGTTTTACCCCGTACTCACCAAATTATGGTGACCGGATTTTGGATATAGTGATCGAAAATGTCTAAATTTTCCCTTTTTCTGCTTTTTTTGGTGGCTGCCGTGTTCATTGGCGGCGGCGTTTTCCTCTCGGCATGGGATATTCCCGCACCGTCAGTGAAGGTTGAAAAGGTAATTCCAAATGATCAGTTCCCGAACTAGGGCATCCAGGCGGATCGCGGGCGGGTTTCTCGCCTTCCTCTTAATTTCTGTTCCTGCATCCCAGGCTCAGAATAAGCCACGCAGTCTTGTGCCGCCCCTTGGGCAAGCAACAGTTCCCCTACAAGATGACACGGCGCCAACGACAAATCCAACCTTGACGCCTCCTGCGCAGAAAAGGGTTATTGAAGGAAGCCGGATTGACGGATCTGTGGTCGTGCAGACTCTCGGCGGGCTGGATCCTGCGTCAATTGGGACGCTGACGTCGGAAAGCGGCGGATTCGGGCCGGGTATCTGGAACGGCACGACACCGGAGCGCGTTACAAAACTCCTTCAATATTTGCCGATATCATCGGCCTCTCCTGAAATGCAGCGGCTGTTTCGCAGGCTTTTACTGACGGCGGCGGTTATCCCCCAAGGGCAGGAAGATCCGACGGAATTGATCAAGCTCCGTCTTGAAAAACTAATTGAGGGCGGATTGGTCGCGGATGCGTCTGAGTTGATCGGTCGCATGCCAGCTTCAGGCAGGACACCGGCGCTGGACCGTATTGCTGTAGAACTACTGTTACTGCAGGGCCGAAACGATCAGGCGTGCTGGTTGGCCGACGGCAAACAAACTGCGAGCGCAGATGCTTTCTGGACCAAGGCAGACGTTTTTTGCAATCTTGTTGCGGGGAATATGGCGAGAGCGGAACTTGGCCTGAACTTGCTGGATGAAACGGCGGGCGATGATATGCTTTTCTTTGCGCTTTTCGACCGGGTGGCAGGTGGTGCGACGGCGCTCCCTGAAACCGAACGGACACTAACCCCGCTGCATTTCGCGATGACGAGGCTTGCAGGGGCAAGTTACTCCTTTTCATCAATAGAAAGAGCGGGTTATGCTTTCTTGTGGGCCATGGCGATGGATGGGTCAGCAAATATCAGTGACCGGTTCGCGGCGGCCTATGAATCGCTCACGATCGGCAGCGTCGCCCCTGAACTTCCCCGTCGCTTGATAGATGAGGGGGCCTTCCGCGACGGGGCGGAGGAAATGGCGGAGTTGGCGCAGATAGTGGCGCTTTATCGAGAGGCGGTTGGCGCCAACGCCGATTTGGAGAAAGCGCGTGTCATTGGTGAACTTTGGGCAACCGGGAAACGGGATGGGTCCTATTTCACGGCATCCAGTCTTTCCATGCCGCTTCTGTTAAGGCTCACTCCGGCCGAATTTGGCGACAAGTTTGAACTTGAGGCTTTGCGGCTTGCGCTTTTGTCGAATGCGAACGCCGCAGCGACGAACTGGGAGCGTGCCGTCCGGCGCGGGGCGCTCCGCGGGGATTTTACCGCACGGGATACAGCCCGAAAGCAGATCGCCCGGGCTGACGCCTATATGCTCATTTCCGGTGCGCCCGGGATAGCAAGATGGAATGCCGTAAACTTCGATGTTGGAGCATTCAATCATGGTGAAGACGCGGCGCAAACAGAAAATGTCGGGATGTATTTAAGTATTCTTGAAACTTTTGGTGAACCGGTGCCGGCAACTCTCTGGTCGGAAGCGCTGGAGCTTGGCCAGGTCCCACGATTTGGCCTTTCCAACAAGGTGATTGAGAATAACCTCAAGCGCGCCGCTGATGCCGGACTTGTCGGTGAGACGATTGCCCTATCCCTTGCGGCACTCGGAGAAGAAGGGCCGGGCATGGCCTCGACACAAACGCTCGTGATTGTTCTGTCAGCCCTTCAGAAAATCGGGCTGGAAAAAGAAGCCCGCCAACTTGCATTGGAAGCCGCTATCACGCGGAACCTTTAAGATGTCAGCCCATGTCCTGGAAGGCTTTCTTGAAATGCTGCTGACCGAAAGGGGGGCGGCGGCAAACACGTTGGCGGGCTATCGCAGGGACCTTGAGGATTTTGCCGCCTTTCTTGCGCGGCGGGGGAAGGAGTTCAAAAAGGCGACCGCCGCCGATATTCAGGCCTATATTAGGTTTCTGGACGACACGGGACTGAAGGCCACGACACAGGCGCGTCGGTTGAGTGCAATCCGCCAGCTATTTTCCTATCTGCTGGGGGAAGATATCCGCCGCGATGATCCTTCGCTCAACATAGATAGCCCGCGTGCCGGGCGTCGTCTGCCGAAATATCTGGCCGAGGCGGAAGTGGACAGGCTGCTTACCGCCGCGGAAGGGGAGAGTCCGGACAAGAAACGACTCTATTCCCTGCTGCATATGCTTTATGCTACCGGCCTCAGGGTTTCCGAATTGGTATCCTTGCCTTATCCGGCACTCCGTGAGCAGGACCGATTCCTGATTGTGTCCGGCAAGGGCAATAAGGAACGACTGGTTCCGGTTAATCATACTGCGAAGGAAGCCTTGGATCGTTATCTTGACGTCAGGGCGAGTTTCTGTGCCGATGATCGCCATTCAAAATGGCTTTATCCGTCGCGCGGAGGGCAGGGATATCTGACGCGACAGCGCCTTGGCCAGCTCTTGAAGGAATTGGCGGTTGAGGCAGGCATTGACCCCGCGAAGGTCTCGCCTCATGTCCTGCGTCATGCCTTCGCAAGTCACTTGCTTGCGAATGGAGCGGATCTTCGAAGCCTGCAAAAGATGCTTGGTCATGCGGATATTTCAACGACGCAGATCTATACGCATGTGTTGCAAAAGCGGCTGATGGAGATTGTCTCGAACCATCATCCGCTGGCCTGAAGCAAATTTATTCAGCGGAAAACTTGACTCTCCGTTGCCGCTAAAGCAATTTCCAGTCAATCAATTCACAAACCTGACAATAAGAAAGTGTGACCCTCATGAGCTTTACCGTTCCGGAACCCTGCGTTTCGCGTCTTAATCGTTGTGAACTTGCCGTTCCCGGCTCCAGTCCGCATATGTTCGAAAAAGCCGCGAAGTCCGACGCGGACGCTATTTTCCTCGATCTGGAGGATGCGGTCGCGCCGAATGACAAGGCGCAGGCCCGTAAAAACATCATCGAGGCACTGCATGATGTGGATTGGGGCGATAAAATCATGTCTGTGCGGATCAACGGCCTGGATACGCATTACATGTATCGCGATGTAGTCGACGTGCTGGAACAGGGCGGGGAGCGACTTGACCTGATCATGATCCCGAAGGTTGGGACGGCCGCCGATGTTTACGCCCTTGATATGCTGGCGACACAAATTGAAACCGCGACGGGCCGGAAAAAGAAAATCGGCTTCGAACATATTATCGAAACAGCCCTTGGCATGCAAAATATTCACGAGATCGCCGCGGCCAGCAAACGTAACGAAAGCCTGCATTTCGGCGTTGCCGATTATGCGGCGTCAACCAAGGCGCGAACCACGTCAATCGGCGGACCAAACCCTCTTTACGGCGTATTGACGGACCCAGCGGAAGATGGATCCCGTGATTTCCATTGGGGTGATATGTGGCACTATGCCATTGCCCGCATGGTCGTCGCCGCGCGGGCCAATGGCTTGCGCCCAATCGACGGGCCGTTCGGTGATTTCTCCGATCCTGACGGATATATCGCCCATGGAAACCGGGCGGCAATTCTCGGCTGTGAAGGAAAATGGGCGATCCATCCGAAACAGATTCCGTTAGCAAATGATATATTTACTCCGGCAGAGGCGGAAGTTGCCAAGGCACGCCGCATTCTGGAAGCGATGGAAAAAGCACAGGCGGAGGGCGCCGGCGCGGTCGCGCTGGATGGCCGTCTTATCGATATTGCGTCTATAAAACAGGCCGAAGCGCTGGTGTCACAGGCTGAAATCATCGCCGCGCGCAGCTAGGCCGTCCCGTCATTTTGCTGTCATAATTTGAATGCAGGCGGAACGGTTCATTGACGTAATCGTTCCGCCAATTTATTAATCACACGACTGATATCAGTGGAGTGTGGACTTTTTATGAATAATTTCCTCGATTTTGAAAAGCCGATTGCAGACCTCGAAGGCAAGATCCGTGAGTTGGAAGGGCTTGAGGACGGCAGTGATATCGAGATCAAAGAGGATATTGCGAAGCTCCGCCAGAAAGCGCTCCACCAGCTGGAGCAAACCTATACAAAATTAACTCCCTGGCAGAAGACGCAGGTCGCCCGGCATGTGGATCGCCCGAAGCTGAGTGACATTACGGCGCAGTTGATTGATGATTTCATGCCGCTTGCCGGAGATCGTGCTTTTGCCGATGACAAGGCCATTGTGGGGGGTATGGGTCGATTTCGCGGGCGCAGCGTCGTTGTGATCGGCACCGAGAAGGGCAAGGACACAGAGACGCGCCTTCGGCATAATTTTGGCATGGCCCGACCCGAAGGATACCGCAAGGCGCAGCGCCTGATGCGAATGGCTGATCATTTCTCGCTTCCCATACTGACCTTTATCGATACGTCCGGCGCTTATCCCGGTATCGGTGCGGAAGAGCGCGGGCAGGCGGAGGAAATTGCCCGCTCAATCGAGGTATGTCTTGATGTCAGGGTGCCGTTGATTGCCTCCATAGTTGGTGAAGGCGGATCAGGCGGGGCTGTTGCGTTGGCAAGTGCCAACAAGGTCCTGATGTTCGCCCATGCGGTCTATTCCGTGATCTCTCCCGAGGGCTGCGCGGCAATTCTCTGGAAAACCCGTGACAAGGCTCAGGATGCGGCAACCGCGATGAAAATTACCGCACAGGACCTTTTGAAGCTGAAAGTGATTGATCGTATCGTGGATGAACCCGTGGGCGGGGCGCAGCGTGACGTACACGCCGCCATTAACTCCCTCGGTAATGCAATCGAGGAAGAACTGGCCGCGCTCTCCAAGAAGGAGCCGGGCGAACTCCGGGAGGATCGACGTCGCAAATTCCTCGCCATTGGCCGACTTGAAAGCAATTAGTTCCCTTGGTCAGTCGCCGCGAAAGGCCTGGCCCAGGTTTTTAACGCTTTCCTGATGCGCCGACCAGTGGCGCCCGCCGATCATGCCCCCATCTACAAGAATATCGGCTGCATTAACAAAAGTGGAATCATCGGATGCCAGAAACAGCGCGGCCTTGGCGATATCGTCGGGTAATCCGGCCCGGCGAATAGGCTGTGCGTGAGACAGGACTTCACCGGCGACCTTTGCTGTATCTTCGGCCTCTTGTCCCGTAAGGCCAAGTGCCTTTCCGAAAATTCCCGTTGCGATGGCGCCCGGTGAGATGGAGTTGACGCGGACGTTGCTTTCGCCAAGTTCCATTGCCGCACTTCGCGTTAATTGAAGCACGGCAGCCTTGGCACTACTATAAACCATCGAGGTGGAGTATCCGGCAAGATGGCCAGCAATACTGCCGTTATTGATGATACTGCCATAGCCCTGCTTTTTCATAATCGGGGCGGCATGCTTGATGCCGAGAAGGACACCGCCGAAAAGCAAGGTTACGGCGGCCATCGCCTTTTCGAAATCGACTGTTTCAATGCTGCCAACCGGGGCCGGGCCGCCTGCATTGTTGAACAGGCAGTCCAGCTTGCCGAATTTTTCTGCTGTGCCTGTGATGAGCGATTTCATGTCCGCTTCAACGCTGGCGTCCGCCTGAACGAAGGAGACATTGTCGCCAAGGCGTTCTGCGATTGCCATGCCTTCTTTCTCCCGTCGGCCCGAAAAGACAACTGTCGCGCCTTCGTCGGCAAAGACTTCGACCGTTCTCAGACCAATTCCGCTTGTACCGCCTGTTATAATCGTAACCTTGTTTTGTAATCGAGCCATCTTCATTCTTCTTTATTGGAGTTTTTTTGCAGGAAGAACTTCAGACTATATCAATTATTTGGAGGTAACGAACAGTTCTTTTGCGGATTCCTGCCCGAGATTATCTTTCCAAACCGGAATTTTTGATTAAACTGACGCCTGTAACTTAAAGAGGGGATTGTTTTCGCGTGCTCTATCATAGCGTAATTGTTATAGCCTACGCCTTGACGGCTGGGGTTATCGCTGTGCAGGCGCCGGTCTATGTTGAGGGACTTGACCCGGTTGTCGGTTATTGGGCGGGAGGTGTTTTTTTCCTGCTATGTGCGTTGGTGCATGATTTCATCATGCGCCATGTGGAGCGCGCACGTTTTCAGCGGGATCTGCAAAGAATGCGCAGCGATCTTGATATGGCGGAAACCGGCCTTGACAGATTTGACAGTATTCTGGGCCGTCTGGCGGGCAAGGATGGCAATATGGAGAGCTTCGCCGGCGAAATGCATATTTTGCGTAAACTGCTGAAGCAACTCTCTACCGACGGGAAACAGGAAACGAAAGAAGAAGATGAGGAGTTTGTTCTTTTGTCTGATGCGGAAATTCCGGATGAACCGGTACAGGTGCCGAAAGACAGCAGTGAAAAGCAAGAAAGCATGTTGCCGCGTGATGTGGAAATTCTGGAAATCGTGCGGGCAGGGCTGCAGGAAAACAAGGTTGATCTTTATCTTCAACCAATTGTCCGGCTGCCACAACGGCGTACTCTCTTTTACGAGGCTTTCTCGCGTATTCGAGGGCCGCGAGGAGAGGTTATAACACCCGGCCAATATCTGACAGTTGCGGAAAGTGCCGGACTGATCGGAACGATAGATAACCTGCTGCTAATCCGTTGTGTGCAGTTAATCCGACGGGTCCGCCAAAAAAATTCTGAAATCGGTTTTTTCGTCAATATCTCCGCCCGTACCTTGCGTGATACGGCGTTCTTTCGTCAATTTGTTGACTTTCTCGATCAGAACAAGGATTTAAGCGAAAGCCTCATCCTCGAGTTTGCGCAAGCCGATATCGACACTGCATCGGAGACAGTCCGGAAAGGGCTCTCCACTCTCGCCAAAATGGGCTTTCATTTCTCGGTTGATCATGTGGAACGGCTTGATTTTGATTTCGGGGAACTGGGTAAACGGAATTTTCGTTACATGAAAGTGGCGGCGGTTGATCTGCTGCCTGGAGGACCGGGATTGCCAATGGACATTCATCCCGATGATCTTCGTGAGGCCCTTTATCGAGAAAATATTGAGCTGATTGCGAGCATGGTCGAAGATGAAGACACGGTCATCGGATTGCTTGATGTCGAGGTCGGCTTCGGTCAGGGCTTTCTTTTTGGTGTGCCGCGCCCTCCACAATCCGTCAATTAACAGGCTGCCTCTTATGTCACCAAAATTTCTGACCGGTCTCGCCGGTATTGCGGCAAATTATGACGCCTATATCCTTGATCTATGGGGAGTGGTGCATAACGGCCATCATCCCTATCCGGGTGTTCTTGAATGTATGGCGAAGCTCCGCGAGGATGGTAAACCGCTGATTTTGCTGTCCAACGCACCCCGGACCAATAATCATGTCACCGCATTTCTGGAAACGATTGGTGTTGCGCGAGGGAACTATGATTACATTCTCACTTCCGGCGATATCACCCGCGAAGTCCTCGTGCGGCGAGACCATCCATTTCTAAAAGACAAGGGGACGGCGTTTTACCAAATCGGTGCGGTTCGGGACAAGGGATTGGAGGACGGCCTGGATTACAGTCGTGTTAAATCGGTCACAGAAGCGGACTTCCTGATCTGTACAGGGCTTGCCGATGACGAAACGGAGACCCCGGAAGATTATCGTCGCCTGTTGTTGGATGCATTGGCGCGGGATCTGCCGATGCTCTGTGCCAATCCGGACCTGATGGTCATGCGCGGGGATACTTCCCATTATTGCGCGGGCGCAATTGCGGCGCTTTATGTGGAACTGGGTGGGCGGGTTGAGCTTTTCGGCAAGCCTTATCCCGAAGTATACCGACAGACAATGTCAAAGTTAAATCTTGCACCGTCGCGAATTCTGGCGGTTGGCGACAGCATGCGAACCGATATAAAAGGGGCGAACGCCGCAGGAATAGACAGCGTCCTTGTCTGCGGGGGCATCCATGCGGAGGAATGGGGGCTGGGAAACGGTCAATTGCCGACAGAGGCACAGGTGAAGACCGCGACGGAACAATTTAAGTTCGCTCCGAACTACGTGATCGGTCACATGGTGTGGTAGCTGGGGTGGAGTTTCGTTGACGCTCAGTCAAAAAGGGCGTCAATTTCATCCTGGGCTTTATTGTTCTCGCCTTTTTCCGACTCTGCAGGCTTCGCGGACTTCTTTTGTGACGTCGTGTCCTCGGCATCGAACATAGAGTCAATATCCTGCTGATTGACGCCCTCACCATCTAGCGCCGGCCCGTTGAGAAGACTTGCGTCCTCATTTTCATCTGATTCGCTTTTCGCGGCATTGACACTATCCATATGGTGCCCCCAGGCTTTGGTCAGCCGCGCCAGATATTCCTCGATATAATTGAGAGTGGAAACAACCTTGCTGATTCGCTGGCCTGTAATATCCTGAAAGGAACATGCCTCGAAGATTTCCATGCAGGCACCGTTCACAACGTCGGCGTCGGTGACTTTTGCGGACATGATGGCTTCTGTCGCATTCATGATCTGGTTTGTGGCGGTTTCCGTTGCCTCCACGATCGCATCAAGTTCCTTGCCGGCACGCGGAAGCTTTTCCTGCTTCAGGTCGTTCGGCCTGATTTCAGCAATCTCTGTTCTTGCCGCCGTAATGAAGTTGGCGAGATCCTGGCAATCCTGATGAAGGGAGGTGATTTCCCGCCGTAACTGAGCGACTTCATCCATATCGGACATTAGAAATCACCCAGTACCGTTGAAATCTTCGTCTTCAGGGTTGCAGCATTGAAGGGCTTTACGATGTAGTTGTTGACGCCCGCCTTTTTAGCGGCAATTACGTTATCTGTTTTTGATTCTGCCGTAATCATGATGAAGGGCGTACTTTTCAGCGTTTCGTCTGCGCGCACTTCCTTTAACAGCTGGTAGCCGGTCATCGGTTCCATATTCCAGTCGGAAATGACGAGGCCGTAATTTTTGGTGCGCATTTTTGAAAGCGCAGCCGATCCGTCAGCTGCTTCATCAACAGCATTAAAGCCGAGTTGTTTAAGCAGGTTGCGAATAATACGCAGCATAGTTTTGTAATCGTCTACGATCAGGATCGACATGTTCATATCGACAGCCATGGAAATTTCCTTCTACTTTCCTATAAATACTTTAGTCAGTCAGGTTATCGTTCGAAATCCACTCAACCTAGATATCGGAGCTTAGGCGCGGAAACTGAAAAAACGGTTAATATTGGTCGCGGTTTTACGAAAACTTGCTACCCGGTACAGGTATAGGTGCGGCTGCAGGTGCGGAATGTTTCACCAACTCTTGCGCCAGGGCGGTTTTTCCTCCTATATATCCCGGGAGTATCCGGGGAGAAAAAGAGTAGGAACCCAATGCCAGTATTTGAAGATCTGCACGGTTATTTTCTCGAAGACCTGAAAGTTGGCATGACATCGCTTTATGCCAAGACCATAACCGAAGCAGATATTGTCATGTATGCGGGAGTTTCCGGCGATACGAACCCGGTACATCTCAATGCGGAATTTGCCGAGAAGACGATTTTCAAGGAACGCATTGCGCATGGCATGTTGTCCGCAGGGCTTCTCTCGACAGTATTTGGGACAAAGCTGCCCGGCCCCGGCGCGATTTACATGAGCCAGAACCTCAATTTCAAGGCGCCGGTCTGTATCGGGGATACCGTCGTTGCCAAGGTGAATTTGCGGGAGATTAACGGCAAAAGGGTCACTTTTGACTGTATCTGTACTATTGGCGAGACAGTTGTGCTGGATGGTGAGGCTGTTTTGATGGTATCACGACGACCTTAAAGCAATAAAAGCTATGGATTTTGGTTGATGCGTATTCTACGTGATTATCAAAACGTGCCGGTGGAATGTCAGGGGTTGGTTCTGGCCATCGGGAATTTTGACGGGGTGCATCGCGGCCATCAGGCTGTGATTGCAGAGGCGCAGGAGATTGCTGATCGACTAGGTGTGGTTGCCGGTGTCCTGACGTTTGAGCCGCATTCACGGGAGTTCTTCGCACCCGAGGCTCCGCCTTTCCGCCTGTCCACAATGGAGACGAAGGCGGCGCATCTGAAATGGCTGGGCCTGGATGTGATGGCAGTACTTGAATTCAACCTTGCTTTCTCGCAAAAATCCGCGGAGGAATTTGTTCGCGAAGTGCTGGTGAAGGGCTATAAGGCCGTTCACGTGGTCGTTGGCTATGATTTTATTTTTGGCCATAAGCGGCAAGGGACTACCGTTGTCCTGACGGAGCTCGGCAAGAAATATGGATTTGGCGTCACGGTAGTTGAACCGGTAGGGGAGGAGACGACTATTTTCTCATCCACGGCAATTCGTGAATGTCTGAAGGCCGGAGAGCCTGAGAAGGCCGCCGCTTTACTGGGCCATTGGTGGGAAGTCGAAGGTGTGGTTGTTGACGGCGACAAGCGAGGCCGAACAATAGGCTTTCCCACTGCAAATATCCCGCTGGTAGGCTATAATCATCCAAAATTGGGTGTTTATGCGGTTCGTGTCGGACTGCATCGCGGAACCCATGTGGACTGGATCGACGGCGTCGCCAATTTCGGTATGCGCCCGACATTCGATAAAAAGGACGTATTGCTGGAAGTTCACCTGCTTGACTGGTCCGGCGAATTATATGACCAGAGCATACGCGTCGCCTTTGTTGACTATATCCGTCCTGAAATGAAATTCGGCGGGATTGATGAGCTGACGGCGCAAATTGCCCGGGATGTCGAGAAGGCCCGGAAGATTCTTTCTGACCAGTCCAACAGCCAGAACAAATATGCGGATAAAAAAGTCCACAGCTAGGTGCTTATTTGCGCTGCTTCTTGCTATTTCTGCCGCGATTTTCATCGCGGACTACCAAAATTCGGCCGAGGAAGGGAGGTTTTTTGACATTTGCTGTCTTTGATTTCTCGACAGCGGATGAGGGAGTTGATAAAACACGTGCCATGACTGAATTTCGGACATTCAATGCTCTCGCGTTCACGCACAGGTTCGTTCGCGGGCGAATTATGGGCCCGGCCTTTGTTGTGTAAGGCCGGGTAATATAGGTTTGCGCCTGATGATCAGGGTCACAACCCAGAAAACGCGGCGAATGCTGCCGATCTTTCACCACCAAATTTAGTTACTGTTAGGATCAGTTTGCCATCATGAGCACTGACTATAAATCGACGCTTTTCTTACCACGCACTGACTTCCCAATGAAAGCGGGACTTCCAGCGAAAGAGCCAGGGCTGCTGGATCGCTGGGAAGAGATGAATCTGTTTGCCCGTCAACGGGAACAATCCGCTGACTGTGAGAAATTTATTCTCCATGACGGCCCTCCTTATGCAAATGGAAATCTGCATATCGGGCATGCCATGAACAAGATCCTGAAGGACGTTATCAGCCGTTCGCAGCAGATGATGGGAAAGAACGCCCATTATGTGCCGGGGTGGGATTGTCACGGCCTGCCGATTGAATGGAAGATCGAGGAAAAATACCGGAAAGCCGGAAAAGACAAGGATCAGGTGCCGGTTGTTGAATTTCGCAAGGAATGCCGGGATTTTGCAACTCATTGGGTGGACGTGCAGAAGGAAGAGTTCAAGCGCCTGGGCGTGATTGGTGATTGGGAGCGTCCCTACACCACCATGAGCTTCGACGCAGAAGCGCAGATCGTGCGGGAGCTGTTGAAGTTCCTGATGAACGGCGGGCTTTATCGCGGCTCTAAGCCGGTCATGTGGTCGCCTGTTGAAAAAACAGCTCTGGCCGAGGCTGAACTTGAATATCACGACCATACTTCAACCACGATCCATGTGCGTTTTCCGGTCAAGTCCGGCCCAACAGAATTTCAGAGCGCCTCCATCGTTATCTGGACGACGACCCCCTGGACGATGCCGGGCAATCGGGCCATTTCCTATGGCAAGGACATGGAATATGTCGGGATAGAAGTTACGGAGGTTGCAGATGGCTCACTCGCTGTTGTTGGCGAAAAACTGTTCGTCGCGACCGAGCTTCTGGAGGACGTCAAAAAGGAAGCCGGCATTACCGCCGCCAATATCATCTGGCAAGGAAAGGGCGATGCTTTCAAAGGCGTGATCTGCCTGCATCCCTTCCATGGCAAGGGCTATGATTTTGATGTACCGTTGATTGATGGGGATCATGTAAATGTGGATGCAGGTACGGGCTTCGTCCATACCGCCCCCGGCCATGGACAGGAGGACTATGAGGTTGGTCTGATCCATAACATCGAAATCCCCCATACAGTGAGCGAGGATGGTACATTCTACGATCATGTGCCGATGTTCGCTGGTCAGCATGTCTATAAATGCAATGAAGGAGTGGCGGATGAACTTGAAAAAGCTGGCGCGCTCCTGAAGCGTGGGAAGCTTGTACATTCCTATCCGCATTCATGGCGATCCAAGGCGCCGCTGATTTTCCGAAATACCAGCCAGTGGTTTATCTCGATGGAGACCAATGATCTTAGGGCCAAGGCGTTGAAAGCCATCGACGATACGAAGTGGTTTCCGGCTTCGGGGCGCAATCGCATCCACGCCATGATTTCCGGTCGCCCGGACTGGGTGCTTTCCCGTCAGCGCGCGTGGGGAGTGCCGATCACTGTCTTCACCCGCAAGGATAGCGGGGAGCTACTCCGAGATGAAAAAGTCAATGCGCGGATACTTGAGATCATGGAGGCGGAAGGCTCCGATGCCTGGTATGCCTCAACGGCCCAGCGGTTCCTTGGCGATGATTACGACGCAGATGATTTTGACATGGCGACGGATATTCTGGATGTCTGGTTCGATTCAGGCTGTACTCATGCCTTCACATTGGAAGCCAGGCCAGAATTGCAGTGGCCTGCGTCTCTCTATCTTGAAGGGACGGACCAGCACCGCGGCTGGTTCCATTCATCCCTGCTCGAATCATGCGGAACGCGGGGGCGTGCACCCTATGACGCCGTGCTGACCCATGGCTTTGTCATGGATGGGCAAGGACGGAAAATGTCCAAATCTCTTGGCAATGTCATCGCGCCACAAAAAATCATTGAACAGAATGGCGCTGATATCCTGCGACTCTGGGTCGTGGCTTCCGACTATTCCGAAGATATGCGGATCGGCAATGAAATCGTGAAGGGACAGGTCGACAGCTATCGCCGGCTTCGCAATACGCTCCGCTTTATTCTCGGTAACCTTGATGGCTGGGATGAAAGTGAGCGCTTGGACGTAAACGAGATGCCGGAGCTTGAGAAATGGGTGTTGCATCGCCTTTCGATGCTGGATGAATTGATCCGGCAAAACTGCAATGTCTATGAATTCAGCCGTATTTTTACGTCAATCCATAATTTCTGCACGCTTGAGCTGTCTGCCTTTTACTTCGATATTCGAAAGGATGTGCTTTATTGCGACGGGGCAGGCGACACACGCCGCCGCGCCGCACGGACGGTCCTTGACCATCTGTTCCACTGCCTGACGGCCTGGCTTGCGCCGATGCTGGTCTTTACTGCGGAGGAGACCTGGCTCACCCGCTATCCCGGTGAGGATAGCAGTGTGCATCTTCGTCTCTTCCCGGAAATTCCGAAGGAATGGCGTAATCCTGCCTTGCATGAGCGCTGGTCAAAGGTCCGGAGCTTTCGCCGGGTTGTGACGGGTGCCCTCGAAGTTGAGCGGCGCGAGAAGCGAATTGGGGCCAGCCTTCAGGCAACCCCGACCGTTTATGTCGGCGAGGAATATAGAGCTCTCCTTGAAGACCTGGATCTAATGGATATCTGCATCACGTCCGGCATAAAGATCTCGACGGAAGCGGCACCTGAAAATGCATTCACACTTGAGGATGTCAAGGGTGTGGCCGTTGTTCCGGCCCTTGCGGAGGGTGAAAAATGCCAGCGGTGCTGGAAAATTCTGGATGAAGTCGGAAGCCATGCAGAATACGACGATCTATGCCATCGTTGCGCCGATGTGGTGGCGGCGCTTCCGCTTGAGATCGAAGCGTGAGCCAAATGTTCCGCCTCGGGCTTATCGTTGCGGCCATCATTATTACGGTTGATCAGGCCAGCAAGCTATATCTGATCGATTTGATGGCCCGTCACCCCGGCGGAATCGAGGTTACGTCTTTCTTCAATCTGGTCATGGTCTGGAACCGCGGTGTCAGCTTTGGCATGTTCGCCGGTGACAATATGCGCTGGATACTGGTCGCGATTACCACCGTTATTTCGGTGATTGTCTTTCTCTGGCTTAGAAAAGCCACAAACCGGATGTTAGCTGCAGGCCTCGGCTTGGTTCTGGGCGGGGCGATTGGCAATATCATAGACCGGGTTCGATTGGGCGCCGTCGCGGACTTTTTCGATTTCGACCTGGTCTTCATGCGCTGGCCGGCCTTTAATGTTGCGGATATGTCAATCGTTTGCGGGGTCATACTGATTTTGCTGGAAAACTTGTTTCAGGGACGTAATTCCGATAAAATGCCGTCATGAGGGAAGGGTTTAAAAAAATGCATCATGGGAAATTTGTGGCCGGGCTGGTACTCTTGTCCGCCATCGCCTTGACGGGCTGCGAAGGCACCAAGCAGGCCCTCGGTATTTCAGGGAAAAAAGCCCCTGATGAGTTTACGGTTATCACCAAGGCGCCGTTGATTATTCCGCCGGATTTTTCGCTGCGGCCACCGGCGCCAGGCCAGAAGGGTCCCCAGGATATCCTTGCTGAAAATAGTGCAAAAGCGGCACTTTTGGGGAGCGCGCGTAATACAGCTCCTGTAACACATGCCGATGCTGTCGCCGCGGGTATCTCAACGGGTGAGCTTGCGCTCTTGCGTGAGGCCGGTGCAGAGAATGTCGATCCGAATATCCGGCAGATTATCGATACCGAAACCGCCGTTCTCGCAGAAAATGATGAAACCTTTATGGAAAAGATCATGTTCTGGCAGGAACAACCGCCCTATGGCACCGTTGTTGACCCCTCGAAAGAGAAAAAACGCCTTCAGGAAAATGCCGCACTTGGAGAGAGTCCTGCTGCGGGGCCGGATACTCCGGTTATTGAACGGCGCAAAAGGGCGTTGCTTGAGGGACTGTTTAACTAGTATGGGTTAAACGGCTTCAATCTGGAGATATTTCGTCGCTCGCGGAAAATTCATTATATAAAATGGCTGTATAGGCTTGTAAATCTCCTGCGGGAGCCCTTTATTCAAGGACAATAGTTTTTACGCGACCGGAGGCTGCCTGATGCGCCCGTTACGACCGCTTTTCATTTTTGTCGTTCTTTTCTGTGTTGTTTCTGTTGGAAGTCCGACACGGCTTTTCGCGGAAGAGGAAATTCCCAAGCTATTTGATCCCAAAGTAACCACCCTTGATAACGGGTTGGAAGTTGTTGTGTTGGAGGATCATCGCGCACCGGTCGTGACCCATATGGTCTGGTACCGTGTCGGGGCGGCGGATGAAAAGCCGCTTAAATCGGGAATTGCGCACTTTCTGGAACATTTGATGTTCAAGGGAACCCAGAACCTGGCGCCCGGCGAATTTTCCGCGATAGTTGCGGAGAACGGGGGGCAGGAAAATGCTTTCACGTCACAAGATTATACTGCCTATTTTCAGAATGTGAGCGCCGACAAGCTGCCGCTTTTTATGAAAATGGAAGCGGATCGCATGAACAATCTGGTCCTGACCGATGAAATCGTGGCACCGGAATTGAAAGTAGTGCTGGAGGAACGTTCACAACGCACAGATAACGATCCAGCGGCCCTGTTTGGAGAACAGTTTGCCGCGGCGCAGTACCTTGCACATCCCTACGGAACCCCGGTGATTGGCTGGCGGCATGAGATCGAGAATTTGACGACTGAAGATGCGCTCGACTGGTACAATACATATTACACGCCTAACAACGCCATCCTGATCGTCGCTGGCGACGTCCAGGCGGAAGAAGTATTCGCTCTCGCAGAGGAGTACTATGGTCCGATCCCGGCGCGCGAAATTCCCAAGCGCGAACGTGTACAGGAGCCACCGCAACTTGCCAAGCGCACGATTGAAATGAGTGACAAACGCGTCCGGGAGCCGTCCTGGAGGCAGAGCTATCTCGCTCCCTCCACCCGGAGTGAGGATCAGGCAAACCTCCGAGCGCTGGAAGTCCTGAGCCAGATTCTGGGCGGCGGTGTTACAAGCCGGTTATATGGCGATCTGGTTGTTGATCAGAAAATCGCCACCAACGCGGGTGCTTACTACAATTCCGGCTCTTACGATAAAACAACCTTTGTCCTTTATGGCAGCCCGACAACTGATCATACGCTTGATGATGTAGAGGCGGGAGTTCAGGCAATAATTCAGGATGTAATCAGGAATGGCGTGACCGAGAAGGAGTTGAACCGGGCCAAGCGAAAACTGCTTGCCGATGCAATTTATGCCCGCGATAGCATCCGTGGTGCTGCCAATATCTTCGGCGGCGCACTTGCGAGCGGCGAGACAATTGAGAATATCGTCAATTGGCCGGAGCATATCTCCAAGGTAACAGCCGAACAGGTTCAGGACGCCGCCCGGAAAGTTTTTGACGAACGGCGTTCTGTTGTTGGCCGCTTGACACCCGAAGCGGCGAAAATCTGAAGGAAACATAATGCAACATGCCTATCGCATAATAGCGACAACATTCATTTTTGCCTTCGTGGTTCTTGCCAGCTTTTCGGCGAATGCGGTGGATGTGCAGAAGGTTGTCAGTCCCGGCGGTATCAAGGCATGGCTGGTTGAAGAGCCCACTATCCCGATTGT
The DNA here is from genome assembly GCA_040880045.1 of Sneathiella sp. GTDB lineage: Bacteria > Pseudomonadota > Alphaproteobacteria > Sneathiellales > Sneathiellaceae > Sneathiella. Next base: position 7,826 of record JBBDJF010000047.1, on the reverse strand, counting down.
AAGCATGAATGTCGCCTGGCGGGGCGGGTCAAGTCTTGACCCCGCAGACAAGGCCGGTCTTGCCTATCTGGCGTCCTCTACCATGGATGAAGGGGCGGGTGAGTACGACAGCAAAGCCTTTCAGGAAACCCTTTCGGATATGGCGATACAACTCGGTTTTGACGCAAGCAAGGACAGCTTTTCTGGCAGCGTTAAAACGTTGAGCGAGAATACGGAAGAGGCGTTTCGGCTTTTTGGACTTGCCGTGACAGACCCGCGTTTCGATATGGAACCGGTGGAGCGGATTCGCGGGCAAATCCTGGCTTCACTCAACCGGAAACTCTCCGATCCAAACAGCCTTGCGGGCCGCGCGTGGTTTGAACTTGCCTTCGGCGATCACCCTTATAGCCTGCCGTCGGAGGGAACGCTTGAAAGCATGGCCGCCATTACCCGTGATGATCTCGCCACTTTCGCGGACACGCGCTTTGGCAAGGATAATATGGTGATTGGCGTTGTCGGAGATATCAGCGCAGCAGATCTCGGACCGCTTCTTGACAGCACATTCGGGGCGCTTCCCGACAAGGCAAAAATATCACCCGTGCCGCAAACGGAACCTCTTCAGGAAGCCGCGATAAAAATCATCCCGCAAGATATCCCCCAAAGCGTGGTCGTCTTTGGCGGTCAGGGTGTGAAGCGGGACGATCCGGACTATTATGCCGCTTATGTTCTGAACTATATCCTGGGCGGCGGCAGCTTTCAGTCGCGCCTGACTGAGGAAATCCGTGAAAAGCGCGGACTGGTTTATTCGGTTTATAGCTATCTTTACCCGATGAAATCGGCAGGGCTGCAAATGGGCGGTTTCGGCACCAGTAATGCCTCGGTCAAGGCTGCCCTTGACCTTGTCGAGGCGGCGCTTGAGCGCGTCCGTGCAGAAGGCGTGACAGCAGAGGAACTGGCGGCGGCTAAAACCTATTTGAACGGATCCTTCCCGCTTAGCCTGTCCTCCAATGATCGCATTGCCGATATCCTTGTCGCCATGCAGTTTAGTAACCTGCCAATTGACTATCTTAATGATCGGCCCAGGCTGATAAACGCTGTAACGGAAGACGATATCAAGCGGGTCGCGCAGAAACTGCTCGATCCGGAGAAACTGATCGTCGTTGTTGCGGGCAAGCCGGAAAATCTTGAACCAACTGGTGCGGGCGTTCAAAAGAATTAAATGGAGGGCTCTAGGCCCATCGCAGCAATTTTGCTAAGGTCGCCCGGTAAATGCCTTCTGGATCAAGAATGACTCTACGACGCCTGCCTGAAAATATCGTCAATCAAATTGCTGCCGGAGAGGTGGTGGAACGACCTGCGTCTGCCGTAAAGGAACTGGTGGAAAATTCCATCGACGCCGGTGCAACAAAAATTGATGTTGTGATGCGCGGCGGCGGACGTTCTCTGATCACTGTAACGGATAACGGGACGGGCATGAGCGCTGAGGAGCTGGAGCTTTGTTTCGAACGTCACGCCACGTCCAAGCTGCCCGATGATGACCTCGTGTTTATTCAAAACCTCGGTTTCCGGGGGGAGGCGGTACCTTCCATTGCCTCGGTCAGCCGCATGACGATTACCTCCCGACAGGAAGGGGTGGAGAGTGCTTGGAAACTTTCCGTTGAAGGCGGGCGTAAAGGAGCCATCGCCCCTGACGGAGGACCAAAAGGCACGCGGGTCGAAGTCAGGGATATCTTCTTTGCGACGCCGGCACGACTTAAGTTCCTAAAGACCGAGCGCGCTGAATTTGGTGCAGCGCTGGACGTGATGCGCCGGCTTGCCATGGCGTTTCCTGCCATTTCCTTTACTCTTTCCGATGATAGCCGTTCCGCCCTTCGCGTGACCGGAGCAGAGGGCGACCTGTTTGACAGCTGGCTGGGCCGTCTCGGTTCGATAATGGGGCGGGAGTTCGCCGAGAACGCCATCCGGATTGAAGCGGAACGGGACGGCATTAAGCTTGCAGGGTATGCCGGGGTGCCGACGTTTAACCGCGGAAATGCGACGATGCAGTTCATGTTCGTCAACGGCCGCCCGGTGCGTGATAAGTTATTTACCGGCGCTGTCCGTGGGGCCTATATGGATTTGCTGGCGCGGAACCGTCATCCACTCCTTGCGCTTTTCCTGGAACTTCCGCCGGATCAAGTGGATGTCAATGTTCATCCCGCAAAGGCGGAGGTGAGGTTTCGCGATTCCGGTGGTGTGCGCGGCCTGATCGTTGGCGCGCTTCGTCATGCGCTTGCAGAGCATGGACATCGCGCTTCCTCGACTATTTCAGGACAGGCGCTTGGCGCCTTTCGACAACAAAATACATCGCTGCCGTTTCAGTCGCAAAATCGCCCTTCCAGCAGTTGGGGACGATGGAGTGAAGCAATACCGGAAAATGCATCACCGGGTCTCGCGGAAACCAGCGCTGATTTTCAGGCGCCATTCAGCACGGCCAACCCGCCAAGGGCGAGAGGCGCTGAGGAAACGGCAGGGCAGCAGGAAACCGCCCGAACATTGGAACAATACCCGCTGGGCGCTGCCCGTAGCCAGCTCCATGAAACATATATCGTAGCACAAACCGCAAATGGGCTTGTTCTGGTGGATCAACATGCCGCCCATGAACGATTGGTTATGGAACGGATGAAGAAGCAGCTATCACAAAAGGCAGTTGCGCGGCAGATGCTTCTCCTTCCCGAGGTGGTGGAGCTTGACGAGGTTGCGGCAAATCGCCTCGCTGAGCGTGCGGAAGAGCTGGCGGAAATGGGATTGCTGCTGGAACCTTTTGGTGTTGGCGCGATTGTGGTGCGTGAAACACCGGCGATGCTGGGGGAATGTAATATCAAGGGCCTCGTTCAGGATCTTGCTGATGATCTGGGGGAGCTGGATACTGCCTTATCGCTGAAAGACAGGTTGGATGATGTTTGCGCGACCATGGCCTGCCACGGATCAGTGCGCGCGGGCCGTCGGCTGAGCATTGATGAAATGAACGCATTGTTGCGTGAGATGGAAGTGACACCCCATAGCGGCCAGTGCAATCATGGTCGCCCGACGTATGTGGAGCTACAACTCGGCGATATTGAAAAACTGTTCGGGCGCCGCTAAAACCCATCCTGGCATCAACCAAAAAAGGTATAAAAATGACGCGAGCGGACGCGCAGAATTTTGACGTTGTGGTCATTGGCGCAGGCGCGGCGGGTATGATGTGTGCAATTGAGGCAGGGAAACGCGGTCGTCGGGTTTTGCTGCTCGAAAAATCACAGAAATGCGGACAGAAAATCCTGATATCCGGTGGCGGCCGCTGCAATTTTACCAATCTTTTCGCAGGACCAGAGAAGTTCATCTCGGATAATCCGCATTTCTGTAAATCTGCCTTACGCCAGTATACGCAAGCAGACTTTATTGCCCTCGTCGAGAAGCATGGCATTGCCTATCACGAGAAGAAACTGGGTCAGCTTTTTTGCGATGACAACGCGATGCAGATTGTCCAGATGCTGGAAACAGAATGTGATCGCGCGGGTGTCGCTATCTGGCTGGGATGCGGAGCCGACTACGTTAAGGCGGGAACAAATGGCTTCATAATTTCGGCGGGCGCCCAAAGGCTTTGCGCGCAAAGCCTTGTCATCGCGACGGGAGGCCTTTCGATCCCGAAGCTTGGCGCAAACGACTTTGCCTATCGAATGGCCACCGCCTTCGGTTTGGAGCTTGCTGCGCCGAGGGCAGGTTTGGTGCCGTTTACGTTCACGCCTGAGGATAAAGGACGCTTTGCAGAGCTGACAGGTGTTTCGGCAGATGTGGAAATTCGCTTTCGCAAAACCTGCTTTCGGGAGAATTTGCTGTTCACGCATCGTGGTCTGAGCGGTCCGGTGATTTTGCAGATTTCTTCCTTCTGGCAACATGGTGAACCGGTAACAATCGATTTCCTGCCGGATATTGACCTGGAGGCATTGTTGAAGGAAAAGCGGCGATCCCAGCCGAAAATCCAGGTCAGCAGTCTTCTAAAGGAATTTCTACCGGGCCGGCTAGTGTCTAAATTAATGAGTGATTTTAAAGAAGTGCCTGAAATTGGCAACTGTTCCGACAGATACATGATGAATTTAATAAATTCAATTAAACTGGTTAATATATATCCAATAGGAACAGAGGGCTACGCCAAGGCGGAGGTAACAGTAGGTGGGGTCAGTACGGCGTTCCTTAACTCCAAGACCATGGAAACAAAGTCAGTAAAGGGGCTTTATTTCATCGGAGAGGCGGTTGATGTCACCGGCTTTCTCGGAGGCTATAATTTTCAGTGGGCCTGGTCCTCCGGTTATGTGGCAGGTCAATATGCGTGACGTGATGGGTGAAGAGAAATGGCAAGCCCTCGCCCCAAGCCTGAGTATTGGCGCGCCGTGTGACGTGGCGGAGTTGCCTCTCTCAGACGAGATGCTTCGCAATACGTCCGAGCATTTCTGGAACGAGGGGTATTTTAACATTCCATCCTTGTTGCAGGGGGACGAGATTGCTCCGGTTCGTGAGGCCATGCTCGCCCTGGCGGTAGCAGATATCCCGCCAGTTTATATTTTTCTGTATGATCAGCCCTGGTGGCTCTTTGTGAAATTGAACAGACTTTTGAGGCATTTTTTAGGGGAAAGATTCGCGGCCCTGCCTAATCTTTGGGCCTGGCATTTAAATACTGAAGGGGACAAAGGCTGGCCACCGCATCGCGATTGTGATGCGGAAACGGTTTTTGGCGAAGGGGGCGCCGCATTATTGATGAGCCTTTCCCTTTGGATACCACTCACCGATACGGATGAAGCAAACGGTTGCATGTATGTCCTGCCAAGATCACGTGAAAAGGCAATCAGGGCGATAGAGGTACTGGAGAAATCTAACCTACTTGAAGCGCGGGCTTTACCGGCTAGTGCAGGTGCGGCGCTTGGTTGGCCACAGGATGTTTATCACTGGGGCGGACGATACTCGGTGTCAGCGAAAAACCCGCGCCTGAGTCTGTCGCTTGAGTTTCAGAATTGCAGCTTTAGCCCGCTGGCGGAACCCTTGTTTGATGCAGGCAACCTCCCGCCATTTGCTGAACGATTGGCGCTTATCAAATCTCAGTTCAGGAAGTACCGCCATATTGATTCGGTGCTATCCGAAGGAACATAAGCCGCGCAGCGCCATAGGTCCGATCCTTCAGCAATTGAAAGCTGTCCGGGAGGTTCATGCTATCCTTCACACCAAGTTCTATTACGACAATGGCGCCGGGGTTGAGCCAGTTCCCTTCCTTGAGGGCGAGGAGGGACGGAAGAGCAAGGTCTGTGCCGTAAGGTGGGTCCATCAATATTAGATCATAGGGTTCACCCGCATTTCCGGGTGCGGAAGCATCCCGCCTCAGTATATCCGCGCAGCGAGAGAGGTTCATGTTCCTGACATTCGCCTCTATGAGTTTGACGCTGTCTGGATGATTGTCCAGGAAGCTGACGTGCGCCGCCCCCCGCGAGAGCGCCTCCAGTCCGAGTGCACCTGTTCCGGCAAACAGATCAAGAACACGCGCGCCCACGGGAAGCGGGCCGTGTTCACTTCGCATGTCCCGGTCATGCCCGAGGATGTTGAAAAGGGCTTCTCGCGTGCGGTCTGATGTTGGACGGACACGCTTGTCCTCTGGGAGAAGCAGCTTTTTGCCCCGGAATTCCCCGCCGACGATCCGCATCAGGTTGTACGTTTCTCCGCGGAGCGGGCTTTGAGGGTAGGTCTTTTTTGCTCTTTCGACGGCTTGTCGGCAGACGGTCGTGGTTTTCTGAAATCCACATGCCGCTTGCCGCGCGGCGGTCGCTGTCCTTTCTCGGGCGGCTCCGGTTCGTCTTCGAATTTCTCGACGCCCATCTGGTCGCGCAGGATTTTGGACCTAACCTCTTCTACGGCGCCCGCGCGTAAATCACCCAGTGCCATCGGCCCATATGATATGCGGATCAGGCGGGACACTGTGTAGCCAAAATGTTCCATCACTTTACGAATTTCACGGTTCTTGCCTTCGCGCAGCGAAATGGTCAGCCAGCTATTCGCCCCTTTACTGCTATCGACCGTACATTCGATCGCGTCATAGCGCACACCTTCTATCGTGAGACCCTTGGCGAGTTTTTGTATATCTGCATCTTTTGGATGGCCATGCACCCTTACGCGGTACTTCCGTTTCCAGCCTGTCGCGGGCAGTTCAAGTTTCCGGGCAAGTTCCCCGTCATTAGTCAGTAGCAGCAGCCCTTCCGAGTTGAGGTCAAGCCGCCCAACGGAAATGACGCGCGGCAGATCCTCTGGCAATTTATCGAAAACGGTTTCGCGCCCCTTTTCGTCCTTGTGGCTGGTTACAAGTCCCGGTGGTTTGTGGTAGCGCCAGAGACGGGGCCGTTCCAGTATCGGAATATCCTTTCCATCCACGGTGATTTTATCGTCAGCGCCAACCGTGAAGGCGGCAGTCTCAAGCTTTTCCCCATTGACGGATACGCGGCCTGCTTCGATCCAGCGTTCGGCTTCTCGGCGTGAACACAGCCCGGCCCGCGCCATCCGTTTGGCGATCCTTTCTTTCTGTGAATGTTCTGCAGTCATTTTCTATTTGGCAGAGGCACTGATGAAAGCATCAATAATCCGCCGGTCTCCTTCTGAAATGAGATATTCGGGGTGCCATTGAACACCAAGACAGAACCGGTACCGGCTATCCTCGATCCCTTCAATAACACCATCTTCGGCAACAGCATTGACCGTGATATTTGAACTCACGTCCTTCGCCGCCTGATGATGGGCACTGTTGACGGCAAGGGTTTCGGTACCAACGATCCTGTGCAATAGCGTGCCCGGTACGACCTTGACGCTGTGCCCGGCTTCTGTCCGTGGATTGGGTTGCTCATGAGCGAGGGCGTTTTTCACCTCATCGGGAATATGCTGGATAAGGGTTCCGCCAAGAATTACATGCAGAAGCTGTTGTCCGCCGCAGATACCAAGAACCGGCTTGTTGGCCGCGAGCATGGCCTCTGTGATGTTTTTCTCAAACAAGGTCCGCCTGTCCTTGGTCACTACGGTATCATGACGGGTTACAGCACCGAACATGCCGGGATCGACATCGAATGCGCCGCCCGTGACGACTAGGCCGTCGAGATTTTCGACATAGGCCGCAACATGATCAGGCTCATGGGGCAAGGCGAGGGGCAAGCCACCGCTCTCGACAACGACATCGGCATAGTTCTGCCGAAGCGCATACCAAGGCATGTTGGAATAGCCGCCGGGATCCTCCGAATCGAGGGTTATGCCGATAACAGGAATGTTCATGCTTCCTTTTAGTCCTCTCTCGCCCACAACTCAACTGGCCTCTTTGCCTATGTTCCCATAAATTTCCTAAATCACTATTGCTTGACGGAAGGGGAGCTAATTGCGAGGTTGCATCCATGGATAATGAAATCGCCGACTATATGAATCTGGCCCTCAGCACGGCGGAGATCGCCGGTCATCGCGGCGAGGTGCCGGTCGGCGCCGTAATCGTTGAGACAACATCGGGTCGCGTGGTTGCGAATGTTGGAAACCAGATGATAGGCCGTCATGATCCAACAGCACATGCGGAAATGCTGGCTATTCGGGCTGCGGGTAATATGATCGGCAGCCAGAGGCTTGTGGACTGCGATTTATATGTTACGCTTGAACCCTGCCCGATGTGTGCGGCGGCGGTGTCTCTTGCACGGATCAGGCGGCTCTATTTCGGCGCGTATGATCCAAAGGGCGGCGGCGTGGAGTATGGTGCGCGGATCTTCGAACAGACAAGCTGCAACCACCGGCCGGAAATATATGGCGGCCTTCAGGAAAGCAAA
>JBBDJF010000046.1:1336-30882 GCA_040880045.1 Sneathiella sp. | reverse complement strand
AATGATCGCGTAACGCCAGATTGAAGATCCTTTTGAGGGGCTTTTAAACCCTGTTTCAAAGGGTGTTAAGGGAACATATTGCAACTGCAATTCGGCGGGGAGGCTGTCTAGCCGAACCTCATAACACCAACCGCTATTTCCGCCGCGACCGTGCACGCGACGCACGATAAGACTGTGATTGCGCCAAGTCTTTCCTTCATAGCAGCGAGTTAGTGCGCGGCGGGCTCTTCTTTCATGGATATTAGCCAATGAAGCAAGGCAAGCGGAAGTTAGCCACGGAAACTTTCCCATAATTTTATTCTTCGAAAGCATCTGTTACAATCTTCCGTCGCAATGCCTCCGAACTTGGGCCGTTCCTGAGTCCTTTCAAACATTTTTCGGCGTACTGTCGGCACACTTGATTTTTTATGCACCATTGATTGAAACTACTGCCGTTGGTCAAGAAAGCGCCTCTAACAGTACGATAAAGGTGTAAACTTCCATCACCGTTGAGTTTTAGTTGATTATCTGTAATTTTAGGGTACGTCATGAACCCAATATGATTGCATATTGCAATTATATCAAGAGAAAAGATTTCAATATGCAATATGAAAGGACAGCTAAATCGACGATTAGCAAAATGAGAAAGCAGGGAAACTTTAACTCCGACGCCGAATTAGCTGAATTTTTGAAGGTGTCAAAGGTTACAATCGCTTCATGGAGGAAGCGCAACTCGATACCTCTCGATAAACTTATATATTTCTCGCAAAAGACAATGACCTCTATCGAATCTCTAATATTTGAAACGGGAGGAGGTATTGCCTTCGTGCAAAATCCCAATAACTACTGGGCGATTGCCGTAGCAGTGCATTTCTATAGAACAGCCGCTGATCATTTCCTTTATGGAGACGCAAAGCAAACTTCTATTTGGTGGGGGAAAGTTTTTCCTTCTTTGGTTACTTACTATGAGCATGAGATATTTGCTGTCGCTGCAAAAGAAGATTTAGAACTGGAAGACGCCGCTATTGAAGTGATGAAAATAGTTGAAACTTTGGATCCAGCCGAGATGACGGATATACTAAAAAACCGGCTAGAGAAAGTTGTTGATTTCTAATGCTAGTTTAATGGGGCCTCAATAGGGGCCGCAATACGGAAAAAAAGCTATAACCTATTGAAATACAACAATATCATATTGAGGACACTTCAATATTCATAAATATCAATAACTTAACCCTATTTCATGGAAAAATAGCTCCATCCGCAAACCCCTCATATGGAAAAATAAAAAAATCCGGGTCAACGGCGAATCATTATGTGTGGCCGAGCGTTAAAGATTCCTGCTTTCAAATTTTGGAACAAACCGGAAACTATCTGAATTTTCAATTATACAACAACATTTTATAAATTTCTTGCAAACAAGAACAAAACATGTACATTTATGGCAGTTGCATCCGTTACGGACCTATGGAATAAGGGGATATCGATGGTAAATTCAGCTCTGAAGCTCGTTGAAGCAGGTGGCATGGACAAGAAAAAAGCGTTGGAAGCGGCCCTGAGCCAGATCGATCGGGCCTTTGGTAAAGGATCGGTCATGCGGCTTGGCCAGCAGGAGACTCTGGATGTCGCGGCGATCCCGACAGGGTCGCTCGGGCTTGATATCGGGCTCGGTATCGGCGGGTTGCCGAAGGGGCGCGTGGTTGAGATTTACGGGCCGGAAAGTTCCGGCAAGACCACATTGGCGCTGCATGTGGTGGCGGAGGCGCAAAAGCAGGGCGGCACATGCGCCTTTATCGATGTGGAGCACGCGCTGGACCCGGTTTATGCGCGCAAGCTTGGCGTGGATGTGGATGAATTGCTGATTTCGCAGCCCGACACCGGGGAGCAATCGCTGGAGATTACCGATACGCTGGTGCGTTCCGGCGCGATCGATGTGCTGGTTGTCGATAGTGTCGCGGCATTGGTACCGCAGGCGGAACTAGAAGGCGAGATGGGAGATACCCATGTCGGGCTTCAGGCGCGGCTGATGAGCCAGGCGCTCCGCAAACTCACCGGGTCAATTTCACGCTCCAACTGCATGGTGATTTTCATCAACCAGATCCGCATGAAGATCGGAGTGATGTTCGGTAGTCCGGAAACCACGTCCGGCGGGAACGCCCTGAAGTTCTATGCGTCCGTCCGGCTTGATATCCGGCGGATCGGGCAGATCAAGATCAAGGATGATATTGTCGGAAACCAGACACGAGTGAAGGTCGTCAAGAACAAGGTGGCACCGCCATTCAAGGTCATTGAATTCGATATCATGTATGGAGAAGGGATTTCCAAGACAGGCGAGATTCTGGATCTGGGGGTCAAGGCGGAGATTGTCGAGAAATCCGGCTCCTGGTATTCCTATGATAGCCAGCGCATCGGGCAGGGACGGGAACAGGCGAAAGCCTTCCTGAAGGAAAATCCGGATGTTGCCAAGGCAATTGAACAGAAAATTCTCGCAAACGCCGGTGTTCTGTCCGAGGCCCTCCAGGGTAACCCGGAAAGCGATTCCGGTCATGATGAGCTGATGGCGGATGACTAACGAGGGTTATCTGCCTGGTTGAAAAAAAGCCGGCCTTTGAGGGCCGGCTTTTTCTTTAGAATTGCACTGATACGAAAGATCAGGCCATTTCTTTTTGCAGGTTTGAATCCAACGCATCGAGGAACTGGTTGGTCGTCAGCCACGGCTGATCGGGACCGACCAGCAGCGCAAGGTCCTTGGTCATTTCGCCACTTTCAACGGTTGCGACACAGACTTTTTCGACTGCCTGCGCGAATTTTGCCAACTCGTCATTGTTATCCAGCTTGGCGCGATGCAGCAGGCCACGCGTCCAAGCGAAGATGGAGGCAATTGGATTAGTAGAGGTTTCCTCGCCGCGTTGATGCATCCGGTAATGGCGTGTTACCGTCCCATGGGCGGCCTCGGCCTCGACGGTGTTGCCGTCCGGGGTCATCAGAACGGATGTCATCAGGCCGAGCGAGCCAAATCCTTGCGCGACCGTATCCGACTGTACGTCACCATCATAGTTTTTACAGGCCCAGACATATTTGCCCGACCATTTCATGGCGCAGGCGACCATGTCATCGATCAGGCGATGTTCATAGGTCAGGTCATGCTTGTCGAATTCAGCCTTGAACTCATTCTGGTAGACTTCCTCGAAGAGATCCTTGAAACGCCCGTCATAGGCTTTCAGGATGGTGTTCTTGGTCGAGAGATACACCGGCCATTTTCGGTTGAGACCATAATTCATGCAGGCTCGGGCAAATCCGCGAATGGAGTCATCCAGGTTATACATGCTCATGGCGACACCACCGGACGGGAAATCGAAAACCTCGAATTCCTGGGCTTCTCCGCCATCGGCAGGTTCGAACTTCATGGTCAGCTTGCCGGGGCCTTTCACGACCATGTCGGTCGCGCGGTACTGATCACCGAAGGCATGACGCCCGATAACGATCGGGTCGGTCCAGCCGGGAACCAGCCGGGGCACATTCGAGCAGATAATGGGTTCACGAAACACGGTTCCACCGAGGATGTTGCGGATTGTTCCGTTCGGGGAGCGGTACATTTTCTTGAGGCCGAATTCCTCAACCCGCTGTTCATCCGGTGTGATCGTCGCACATTTAACGCCGACACCGTATTTTATAATGGCATTGGCGGCATCAACTGTGATCTGATCATCGGTCACATCGCGTGCTTCCATCCCGAGGTCATAATATTTCAGATCGATATCCAAATAGGGGAGGATGAGCTTGCTCTTGATAAAGTCCCAGATAATCCGGGTCATTTCGTCGCCATCCAGTTCAACGACCGGATTTTTGACTTGAATTTTTGGCATATCGACGTCCTTCTTAAGCCTATGGGTTAGTTATTCTGCGGCTGCAAAATATCATTGCGGGCGAACTGTGCAAGCGCATCCGTCAAAAAAACAGGGTATTGTCGCTAGAATTTTGAAATATCGGCCTTAAATTCCGCTTCCGGCTCCTTTTGGAGGGTTGGGATGATATCCTCCAGCCGTTCAACCACTGTGAAAAAGTCGAGCGCTTCCTTCTCGACGAATCCCGCTTCGATCATATGGTCCATGAGATCTAGCAGCGGCCGCCAATAGTTTTTATGGTTGACCAGCAGGATTGGCATGTCATGCAGGCGCAGTTGTCGCCAGGTGACCATTTCAAATGTTTCGTCCAAAGTTCCCAATCCGCCGGGCAATACGGCAAAGGCGTCAGACATCTGGAACATTTTTTCCTTACGGGCATGCATGCTGTCGACGACATGCAGCTCTGTCAATTTCTCGTGACCAACTTCAATATCATGTAGATGGCGGGGGATAATCCCGATAACCTGTCCATTAGCATTAAGCGCGGCATCGGCGATGACGCCCATCAGGCCGACATGGCCGCCACCATAGACAAGGCGGATGTCATTTTCGGCAAGGGCTTGCCCGAGGGATCTGGCCGCGTCAATATGGGACGGGTCTGTCGGCATCCGCGAACCGCAGTAAACGCAAAGGGAAGAAATTTTAGTCATGGGTCAAACTATGTCGGTAAAATGCGTGATATGAGAAATATTCGTACCTTGGTTGTTTGCTGTTTCCTGGCCTTTGCGTCAAGCCCTCTTTTTGCGGGAGAAGCTGATGTTGTTGATGTTAAGGTGGTAAAAATCGAGGCTGATGTTTTCCGCTTCAGCGTGACTGTCCGCCATGCCGATGAAGGGTGGGAGCATTATGCGGACAGATGGGAGGTTCTCGATATGGAAGGAAACAGCCTTGGTAGCCGGGTTTTGATGCATCCGCATGTTGACGAGCAGCCCTTTACCCGTTCCATGACCTTGTCCCTTCCGATGAAAGTGAAAAAGGTTCGCGTGCGCGCACATGACAAGCTGCACGAATATGGCGGCGAGGAAATGGTTGTTATGGTGCCGGAATAAGCCGGTATTTTGAGGCTGCCGAACGACAAGTAAATTGATTTTTTTGGGAAGTTCAATCTGCAAGGGAGTAAAAAAATGAAAGTGATGCTTACGAAGACAGCTGTTGCGATGCTGGCAGGGGGTGCCATGTTTATCGGCATTGCAAGTGCGCATTCCGAATCTACTGGAAATAAGGAGGCAGATTTCCGGATTGCCGAGATGAAAAAGCTTGGCGGGAATATGGGCGCCATTGCCAAGGTCGTCAAAGGGGAGGCCAACTATACCGAAGCCTTGAATGACAATGCGAAGGAAATTGCTGAAATCGCGGCAAATATGGCCAACCTGTTTCCCGAAGGCTCCGGTGTTGAAGCCTCTCGCGCCAAACCTGAAATCTGGGATGATAAATACAAGGATGAATTCCGGAAGGATATTGAAGATTTACAGGCGGCCAGTTCGCAGCTGGTTGTGGCCGTTCAATCCGGTGACGTCGCCATGATTGGGGCTGCGCTCAAGGAAACCGGGGGCACTTGCGGCGCTTGTCATAAACAGTTCCGCAAGCCGAAGGATTAAGTCGCAATTGGTTTTCGCAATACCAAAACGAACCGGGAAAAAGCGGCTTGTGTTCAGGAGGTCCGCTTTTTCCTTTATCTGTTGCGTGATTGTCGGAATGACGGTTGGTATCGCGGATAGCCGCGCGCAGGAAGAAAGCGGGAAGGGCGCCTATCTCACCGCCGCAGGGGGGTGTTATGGGTGCCATACCGATATCAAGAACGATGGCGAGCCATTCGCCGGCGGGCGCCCGCTGGAAACTCCTTTCGGCATTTTCTATACGCCGAATATAACGGCCGATCCGGAAACCGGTATTGGCAACTGGTCGGATGACGAGTTCCTTAGTGCTTTAAAAGAAGGTATAGGGCCCTCAGGCCATCCCTATTTCCCGGCTTTCCCCTATACCAGCTATACCAGGATGACGGATGAGGATGCGCTGGCGATCAAGGCGTATCTGATGTCCATGCCAACTGTCATTCAGGAGAACCGACCCCACGATGTCTCCCCGCCTTTTTCCTGGCGTTGGCTGCAATGGGGCTGGCGGCTGCTTTTCTTTGACGAGGGCCCGTATGTGCCACCTATCGGTGCGACGGAACAGGTTGCCCGCGGCGGCTATCTGGTGGAAGCGTTGACCCATTGCGGTGAATGCCATACGCCGCGTAATTTCCTGGGAGGTTCTTACAAGAGTTTTTATCTTGCCGGTGCCGCTAATGGCGCGGAAGGGGAACTCGTTCCCAATATCACGCCAGATGAGGCGACCGGGATCGGAGATTGGTCTGAAGGCGATCTCGTCAGCTTCATGAGTGATGGCATGATGCCCAATTTTGATAATGTCCAGGGCTCCATGGCTGAGGCAATTGACCATAGTCTGTCGAAGTTGACGGAAGAGGACCGCGCCGCGATCGCCGCCTATTTGAAAAACATTCCGCCAATAAATAATAAAGTTACCCGTTCCGACCCCTGAATTTCCGTGAATTTTACTAAAGATTGCGTGAACAGCCGCAGACGTTCATAATGGCGTCATAAATGGTTAATTGAGCGAGGCTCTGGTGCGCGTATTTGGTATCCTGGCAATATTGCTGCTTTTGGTGGCTGGTCTGTTTCTCTATCGTAGTGATATGTTCTCTGGTCCGGCACCGCAAAACCCGGTTGAACCCGCCTCCCCATCGTCGACAGCTACTGGCGCGGGAGAGACGGCGGCAGAAAAGAATGCGGCAGATCCCGAGGCAAAAACGAACGAGGAGCAGGCGGTCGTCTCTCCCGCCACGGTCGTTGACAAGCAGCTCGATGATACCTCGGACGCCGAAGGCCAGCAGATTGCGCTTTTGCGGCCCAGTTTCGATATTATTCGAATAGATGGCAATTGCGACCTTGTTGCGGCAGGGCGCGCGGTTCCGAAGGCATTGGTGGCGATTTATGTTGGCAGCAAGAAAGTTGGGGAGGCTACAGCCTCCGCCAATGGGGAGTGGGTTTTCACCTCCAGCAAACCGCTTCCCTCCGGTTCCCAGACGGTTAATCTCAGTGCGCAGAACCCGGACGGTCAGGAATTGGAATCGGGCAACCTCGTGGTCATGAATGTCCCTGATTGCACTGTTCCACTCGATGAACGGGCGCCTGCCATTGCGATGATGGTTCCAAAGGAAGACATACAGACGACAGGCGATGGCGAACCCGTCAAGCTGTTACAGGTTCCTGAGGCGAAGGGCGATGTTTCCTCTGCAAAGGAGCTTTCCCTTGGCTCGGTGAATTATGACGACAAGGGAACATTGGAACTTTCAGGACGTGGATTGCCGGAAAACCGGGTTGTGATTTATATGGATAACAAACCTGTCGGTACGGCCGATATCGATAAAGATGGCAACTGGTCCCTTGTTCCGGATCAATCGATCCCATCGGGCAACCACACCCTCCGGATTGATCAGCTTGATGATGCCGAAAAAGTCATCTCACGTGTCGAGCTGCCTTTCCAGAAGGCCCCTGCCAGTGATGTCGTCCTTGCCCAGACCAGCGGTAAGCTTAGCGCGATTGTCCAGCCGGGGAACAGTCTTTGGCGTATTGCCCGGCGTGTCTATGGCGAAGGAATGGAATATACCGTGATCTATCAGGCCAATCAGAACCAGATCCGCGACCCCGACCTGATCTTCCCGGGACAGATTTTCAATTTGCCGGAGAAAGAATAGGGCTGTTTCAGTCCCTGGAATGTGGCTACGGTCACAATTCTTCAATCAAAATCGATTTCCCGTCTTTAATCGTCGGCTACTAAGCTATGCTAGCGAAACCCGGAGCTATAGCGGATAGATCATGAGCAGCCAGAATTTCGACACCCATTCCCATCAGGAGAGACGAAGCCATTTCGCGACGTTGCGCTCTCTCAGTGAATATCTCTGGGTCGCGGGAAGGCGTGACCTGAAGTTTCGTGTCGTTCTGGCATTCACCCTCTTGATACTGGCCGAGGTGGCTTCCGTCTATACGCCCTATATCATGAAATTTATTGTTGATGACCTGACGGGCGATGTGAACCCTATTGTCGTCATGCCAGTCGGGTTGATTATCGCCTTTGGCGTTGCCCGTGTTCTGACCCAGTCCTTTTCCGAGCTTCGCGACGCGGTATTTGCCAAGGTCGGGCAGCATGCAATTCGTCAGGTTGCCCTGAATACGTTCCGTCATCTGCATCGGCTTTCCTTGCGCTTTCATCTCGACCGGCAGACCGGTGGATTAAGCCGGGTCATCGAACGAGGCACGAAGGGCATTGATTTCCTGCTGCGATTCATGCTGTTCAACATTGTTCCGACGTTACTGAAAATCCTGTTTATCTGCGGGATATTGCTTGTTGAATATGGCTGGCTGATGTCGTTGATCACCTTTGTGACGTTGTTCGGGTATATTTATTTTACCCTGGCGGTGACGGAGTGGCGGTTGAAATACCGCCGGACCATGAATGAGAAGGACAGCGAAGCCAATACCAAGGCAATCGACAGCCTGCTTAATTTCGAGACCGTGAAATATTTCGGCAATGAAGATCATGAGGCCCGCCGTTTCGACAAGGCGCTCGCGTCCTATGAGACGGCGGCTGTCAAAAGCAACACGACACTTGCCTATCTCAATATCGGGCAGGGTTTGATCATCAGCATCGGCCTGATCGCGGTGCTGATTCTTTCGGCGAAGGGAGTGGTCGAAGGGGAATATACGGTCGGCGACTTCGTTGCAATTCATGGCTTTCTGATGCTTCTGGTGCAGCCGCTCAATTTTCTCGGTTTTGTGTATCGGGAGATCAAGCAAAGCCTGGTTGATATGGAAAAGATGTTCGAATTGCTGACCGTCTCCCGTGAAATAGACGATGCGCCGAATGCCGTGCCGCTGGTTGCCGGGGGCGGTGAAATCGAGTTTCATAATGTTGATTTCGGCTACGGTGAGGATCGGCAGATCCTGCATGGAGTTTCCTTCAAGGTGCCGTCCGGCAAGACCACGGCGATTGTCGGGCCATCCGGGGCCGGTAAATCGACAATTTCGCGCATACTCTTCCGCTTTTACGATGTCGATCGGGGCAAGGTCACCATCGATGGGCAGGCGATCAGTGAGGTGACGCAAGACTCCCTTCGTGCGGCCATCGGTATCGTTCCGCAGGATACGGTCCTTTTTAACGATACGATTCGTTACAATATCGCTTATGGGCGACCGGGCGCGAGCGAGGCGGAAATTGAGGAGGCGGCGCGGCTTGCGAGTATCGACAGCTTTATCGGGAAACTGCCGGACGGTTACAAGGCGATGGTCGGCGAGCGCGGGTTGAAACTGTCCGGCGGGGAAAAGCAGCGAGTGGCCATTGCGCGGGCTATATTGAAGCAGCCGAGGATACTGCTTTTTGATGAAGCGACCTCGGCGCTTGATTCCCATACAGAAAAGGAAATCCAGGCGAGCCTCGCCGAAGTGTCGAAAGATCGCACGACCCTGGTCATTGCCCATCGCCTTTCTACCGTTGTTGAGGCAGACGAGATCATTGTGCTTGAAAATGGCCGCATTCAGGAGCGGGGGAGGCATCATGATCTTCTGGCGCAAGGCGGCAAATACGCCAGCATGTGGGCCCGCCAGCAGGAAGCCGCGAATTATCAGGAGAAACTTGAGCAAATCAAGGATTAGGCGTTACAGTTCATCAGTCATTTTATGAGATCATCTTTTTGTTCTTTTTGACGGCGACATACGTTATGACCTAGGTTCAGTAACAGTCCGTGTGCGAAGGGAAACAATTATGGATACGTTAACGTCAGTATTGGTGCCGATAAACAAGGAAGGCCATCGATTTATTGCCATATTTGCGGCGATCACCCTTGCACTGTTTTTGTTTACCTGGCCACTTCTGGGCTGGATCGGAGTAATCCTGACGCTCTGGTGCGTTTATTTTTTTCGTGATCCCGACAGGAATGTCCCGACGCGGGAAGGCCTGATTGTCAGTCCTGCCGACGGCGCTGTACAGATGATCGAACGATCGGTTCCACCGGAAGAGCTCGGCATGGGCCCTGATGCCCGCCTGCGGATCAGCATTTTCCTCAATGTCTTTAACGTGCATGTCAACCGCGTGCCCCTTGGCGGAACGATCATTCGGCAGGTATATCGCCCCGGTAAGTTCCTCAACGCCGCCCTCGACAAGGCGTCGGAAGAAAATGAGCGCCATGCCGTTCATCTGCGCGATGCGAATGGCAATGATATTGCCTTTGTCCAGATTGCCGGGTTGGTTGCGCGGCGCATTGTTTGTTATCTCACGGATAATCAGGAAGTACGGACAGGGGAGCGTTTTGGCCTGATCCGCTTTGGTAGCCGTACGGATATATATCTTCCTGACGGGGTGGAACCGCTCGTCGGGCTCGGCCAGTCAATGATTGGCGGGGAGACGATTATTGCCGACTTGAGTGCGAAGAATGAGGCGCCGATGGCAGTGGAGGTTCGCTAGATGCTTAACCAACAGCGCCGACGCCTGCGGTTCATGCCGCTCAACTCCCTGATCCCGAATATGCTGACGATACTGGCGCTGTGTGCCGGGCTAACCTCTGTGCGCTTTGCGCTTGATGAGAAATGGGAAATGTCGGTGATTGCCATTCTGGCGGCCGGGGTTCTCGATGGTCTCGACGGACGTATGGCCCGATTGCTGAACAGTACATCGAAATTCGGCGCAGAACTTGACTCGCTCTCGGATTTCGTCAGTTTCGGCGTTGCCCCTGGATTGGTCCTGTTCCTCTGGACGCTTGAAAGTGGCCTTGGCGGTGTCGGCTGGATTATCGCGCTGATCTTCACGGTGTCCTGCGGGCTTCGGCTGGCGCGGTTTAATTCGATGCTGGAAGAAAAGCAGCCCGCCTGGGCAAGCCGGTATTTTACGGGTATTGCGGCCCCTGCAGGCGCGTCCATTTCACTGCTCTTCATGGTGATCAGTTTTTACACCGACAATGATTTCTTTCGCTCCGCTATTCTCAATGCCGCCTGGATACTGTTTATGGCATTCATGATGGCGAGCCGTATTCCGACTTTCTCGATAAAGCGTATTCGCATTGCCCGGCGTTTTATCATGCTGGTACTTCTTCTTGTCGGCGGGTTGGCGGCTGTGCTGGCCAGCTATCCGTGGCAGCTATTGTCCCTGATTGCCATTATATATATGGCGACTATTCCCTTTTCTGTTTTGAGCCATCGACGCCTGCAGGAGCAGGAGGCCCGCAAAGTCGGCACTGCGGAAGGTGATGAGGGAAATGAGGAGGATGACGAGGATAAAAAAGACGAGAAGGATTAAGCAAGGTTAAGCCTTTCCGTCTTTTCATTTAATCTGACGTCTGAATGTAAACGCCGATCCTATTCCGCTGGTTGAGGCTGTGCCGCTCCGCTCTTTTTCTCCGCTCTACGGAGACGACGACGTTCCAATGCACTACTCACATTCGCCCCCAGCATCAAAAGGGCCGGTGTCATCAATAGCGTCAGGAGCGTCGCGAATGTGAGACCGAAGGCCACCGCCGTCGATAGCTGCACCCACCATTGGGAGGAGGGGGCGCCAACAACAATACCCCGGGTGATGAAATCGATATTTATCTGCAGGGTCATTGGCAACAGACCGAAAATCGTCGTCACGGTTGTCAACAGCACCGGACGCAGACGCTGGGCGCCGGTCCGGAGGACAGCCTCCATCGCTTCCATGCCCTGACGGCGTAGATGTGCATAGGTATCGATCAGAACGATATTATTATTCACCACGATCCCCGCTAGCGCGATAACACCGACACCGGTCATCACGATGCCGAAGGGTTGCCCGGTGATGATGAGGCCAACGAAAACACCAATCGTCGACATAATCACCGCCGTCAGGATCAGGAAGGCGTGATAAAAGCTGTTGAACTGGGTCACCAGAATGATCGCCATGATGAAGAGAGCAACGGTAAAGGCCTTTCCAAGGAAATCCTGGGCTTTTTTCTGCTCTTCATCCTCGCCCTTGAAGACGTAGGAGACTTCCGGGTTGATATTGGCTTCATTAACAAGCCAAGCCTGGATTTCCTGAACCTTTTCATCAACCAGTACACCGGCCACCACGTTCGCCTTAACGGTCATGATGCGCTCTCCGCCGGCGCGGCTGATATTGCCGACCTTCTGCCGTGCTTCGCGCTTCACGAAATTGGAGATAGGCACCATGCCGTTCTCGGTCATCACCCGCAGGCTATCCAGCTGGTCCATGGTTCTCTTGTCATCGGGAAACCGCAGCCGGATATCAATTTCATCATCCGCATCATTGGGGCGGTATTCATCCGCCTTGATCCCATTCGTTACGAGTTGAATGGTTTTACCAACGGTCTGAATGTCGGCGCCAAACCGCCCGGCTTGCGCCCGATCGACCGTAACCTGCCATTCAATACCGGGGATGGGCCGACTGTCTTCAATATCAATCAGGTCCGCAACATTGTTTTCAAGATGGTCACGGATCTTGGCAACCTCGATCGGCAACAGATCCGGATTACGGGACGAAAGTTGTATCTGGACATGCTTGCCCGTTGGCGGGCCATTGTCGGGCTTGCGTGTTTCGACCATTATGCCGGTAAGATGTTTTGTTCTTTCGCGGATGTCTTCAAAGACTTCGTCCGCCGAGCGGCGTTCCTGCCAGTCCTTGAATTCCATCTGGATAGTGCCGATCACATCTTCCGCGACATCACTCTGGCCTTGCGCCGGACTACCGGTTCGGGTGTAAAGCGCTTCAAAATCATCGAGCTTGAGAACTTCCTGTTCAACCTGGCGTACCAGAATATCCTTTTCGTCCGTCGACATGTTGCCGCGCGCATGGATATAGACCAGCGCCATTTCCGGCTCCACTTCCGGGAAGAACTCGACGCCGTTTCCATGGGTCGCGTAATATGTCTGCACGCCAACCAATGTAGCTAAACCGACCAGCACGATTTTCACAGGGTGACGTAGACAAACGGAGAGAAGGCGGACATATCGGCCGGTAAAGCCGCCTATGGTTCGAATATCACCTGTCTCCGCCGCCGCCAGGGCGGCCAGCGTCTTTGAATTGCTAGACCCAGCCCGACCGAATACGGAACCCAGTGTCGGGACAAATATCAGCGCCATCAGGAGGGAGCCGGTGAGTGTCGTGATCAGGGTGAGGGGGAGGTATTTCATAAACTCCCCGACGACTCCGGGCCAGAACATCAATGGCATGAATACCGCGAGTGTTGTCGCGGTCGACGCGATAATGGGCCACGCCATGCGCTTGGCCGCAAGGCTATAGGCTTCCTTTTTATGAATTCCTTCCGCCATTTTGCGATCGGCGAATTCGGTCACCACGATCGCGCCATCCACCAGCATCCCCACGGCGAGGATCAGGCCGAACAGGACAACGATATTGATGGTCAGGCCGAACAGGTACATATAGAGAATACCGATCAGGAAAGAACCGGGAATAGACAACCCGACAAGGCCTGCTGTGCGGACGCCAAGCGCGCTGATCACCACAATCATCACCAGTATAATCGCGCTGATGATGTTATTCTGAAGGTCTGACAGCATGGTCCGGATATCGCCGGAGCGATCCTGGGTGTAGGTGACGACCACATTCTCTGGCCAGTATTTCTTTTCTTCGGCAACCGCGCGTTTCACATCCTCGATCGTTTCGATGATATTTTCACCAACCCGCTTTTTGATCTCAAGCGCGACCGCCTGTCGACCATTGAGCCGGGCATAGCTGTCTGCATCCTTGAACGTACGGCGTACCTCCGTCACATCCCGCAGGGTGACCACGCCATCGTTATTGACCTTTACAGGAATGTCGAGAACGTCGGCAGCAGTTTTATACAGTCCCGGCACCTTGATGGAGAAGCGGCCTTTGCCGGTATCCATGGAGCCCGCAGCGATCAGCTTGTTGTTCGAGACGACCGCATTTGCCAGCTCGGCATTTGAAATCTTGTAGCTTTCCAGCTTCACGGGATCGATGATGACTTCCAGAACTTCTTCCCGGTCGCCGCCAATATCCGCCTCCAGCACGCCCGGAAGGCCTTCAACCCGATCTTCCAAGTCTTTCGCCAGCTTGATCAGGGCTCGCAGCGGGACATCGCCCGACAGGGTCACTACAATGACCGGAAACAGGGCGAAATTCACCTCATTCACGGTCGGGTCATCTGTTTCCTGCGGTAGTTCCGTCTTGGCCAGATCGACCTTTTCGCGGACATCCTGAAGCGCCTTGTCGACATCGAAACCGGCATCAAATTCCAGCGTGACGGAGGCGTGCCCTTCCGACGCGATGGCCGTCATTTCCTTCACGCCTTCTATCGAGCGGAGTTCCAGTTCCATCGGACGGATGAGCAATCGCTCCCCATCCTCCGGTGAGATACCTTCATGGGTCATGGAGACGTAAATGATCGGGATATTGATATCCGGGTCCGACTCTTTCGCAATGTCGATGTAGGCATAGGCCCCGGCGACCAGAATAAGCAAAAGCGCGGATATGATTGTCGGGCGCGGCCTATGGCAGCATCAATTATGGCGTTCATTGGGACGCCTCGGCGACATAGAGGTCAGGCTTTACCGTGTCGCCCTCGCGGACAAAATCCTGCCCGACGACGATCAGCCTGACAGTTTCCGGCAGGCCCTTCACCCAGATGCCGTCTGGTGTATCCGCCAGAATTTGGACCGGGTAAAACACAACAATGTCATTCTCGCCAATCGCGCGGAGGCCGAGTACACCGGCATCATTCAAGGTAAGGTAAGCGGGAGAGAGGAATTGCGCTTCTACCGAATTTGTCTTGAAGGTGATTTCCGCCGTGACTCCGCTTCGCAGCTTGTATCCCTCATTCGGGACTTCAAGTTCGACCCGGAAAGTGCGGGTTTCAGGCTCTGCCACGCTGCCGATAAACTTGATTTTACCGGTCACTTTTTCGCCCGTAACGAGCTTCGCTGAGCCTTCGCTGCCAACAGAAATATTCCCGACCTGAAGCTCGGAAATCTGGCCCGTAATCAGGAGCGGGTCACTCTCGACGATTGTAGCGATTGAAATGCCATCCTTGACGAAATCACCAATTTCCGCGTTTCGCTCCTCGATGTAGCCATCAAAAGGCGCGTTGATCACAAGGTCATTCAGGCGGATTTTCATTGCGGTGACCTGCGCATTGGCACTGTCGAGGAGGGCCTTGGCGCTGGCAAGGGTGGTATCGGCGCTAAATCCCTTCTTGTTCAGTTTCTGTGAAGCGTTGTACTCTATCTCCCGCTGTCGGACGAGGGCTTGCGCCTCCTGCAGGCGTGCCTCATTGTCTTTTACATCGAAGCTGGCGATGCGGTCGCCCGCCTTGACGCGATCGCCGACATTTACATGAACCTTTTTGACCCTGCCGGAAATTTCTGCTTTCAGTTCAACCACCCGGTTCGCTTCCGACTTGCCATGCACGATGATTTCGCGCTGGTGTTGCTGGGCCGTGAAGGTGAGGTAGCGCACGCCCATGATTTTATGGGCATTTTCCGCATCCTTGGCACCTTCGGTAGTTCCCTCCGCTTGCGTTGCGGCGGAGGCGTTGCCTGCACTTTCCGTGCTATCACCGCCGGTGTTTATCTGTCCGGACGCAATCCAGGCTGTCACGCCAATGGCGATGACAATAGCAATGATGATTGAGCGGTTCACAGCGATACCTCTTTGTTGTCGAGTATGTCCAGGGCTACATTATTCGGCGGCGTGGCTTCCCATCAGGGCATCCGCTTCCAGCAAGTGGCGGTTTTCCTGCAGGTAATCTATTTCCGCCTGATACACGGCGCGGCCATAGCCGCATAGAAACTGCTCCCGATCTGTCGGAAGTTCGTTGCAATTACTGTTCATTGAATCGATTTTACGCTGGCTTTCCAAAATTCTCTCATCAATGAGCTCGGCTATCGTCGCCGCGGGTAACAGATGGGCAAACATCAAGGTCGCCAGAAATTCAGACCGGAAACGATCCGCTGCCGGCTTTTTCAGGATCTCATCGAGGAATGTACAGCGGCCGGATGACGTTATTGAGTAGATCTTCTTGTCGGGACGCTTTTGTTGGGCAAAAGCCCGGCAGGAAACAAGCCCTTCCTCCGTCAGCTTGTTGAGCGCGGGGTAAATTGAGCCGTAGCTGGCATGAAAGATCAAATCCAGCCGTTCCTCGAATGTTTTCTTGATTTCATAACCCGTGGCATCCCCCATCGTGAGAATGCCGAGGCATAAGGTTCGAATATCCATTAAAGCTGCTTGTTCCGTAAAATGTTCAGGATTATATAAAATTGCAATTTCCGAATGTCGCTCCTGATATTTCGAAAGAAAATATATCAATTCGATATAGATGCAAATTCAATATAAACAATTTTTTGGAAATTGGTATGTGACTGGCGTCACGAACTAAATAAATCGCGATAATTTATCCGGCGCACAAAAAAAGCGGCCAATAAGCCGCTTTTTCTCCGATTAAATGCTGCTGGGGAGTTTACTACATTTTCCGATAGAAGATGTGGTTGCCGATGCTCGCCGTCTGTTTCAGGCTTTTCGACCAACCCGGCGTGACATAGGTCGCATGATAGAAAGTCGCATCACCGGACAGGTCCCGTAAATTTCCGTCCTTGACAAGGCCGGCGACCATCAGGGCGCGCTCCCATGCGGCTTTATCCATCGCCGTATCAGACTTGCCGTCACAGGCGAAGGAGAACTGGCAGGCATTATGCCGTGAGCTGCCCTCAAATACGACTGCGCAATATGATTTTGCTTTTACCAAAACCCTGTTGTGAACAACCTGGGCGACCGCGATCTGGCCGCTGAAGGGCTCTCCGCGCGCTTCGAAATAAACGGCTTGAGCCAGGCATTTCAAGTTGGGATCATCGGATTTGGTTGCGACCGGCGTCGTGGCGGAAGGCATAAAGGTCGCCATCACGAGAAACACTAATGACAGAAATGTAACTGTCAGTATGCTCAAGGTTTTTAGATACATTTTGCGCCTCCCTAACTCAAGGTTTGATTCACACTCACATCAGACCACAGTTGTATTAAGCGGTTTGAAAGGGGCGAAATTATGGCAAACTCTCGGTATTGCGGGATTCCTTGCGACGCGCGCGCAGCTGTTTAACGACATCCAGCTTTTCATCGTTACTCATCAGAACCCAGCCGCCGATCTCGTCTCTTGTACGAAAACAGCCCTTACAGTACCGGTTTTGCATGTCCATGCTGCAAATTCCCGTACAGGGAGAGGGAAGGTCGGGGACTTTGTTGATTTTCGGGTTTTTGCGGCGCATGTCAGGCTTTCGTTTTTTCTGTCTCCAACGCTTTGATCAAGGCATCGAAGGGAAGTAATACACAGTGATGCCGACTTTTATGAGCCGAAACAACGTTGAAAAATTCCAGTTTTTTCCAGACAGATGTAGCCTGAACCGGCTCCCCGTGCAACATGGACTGCAGATTATTCCGTGTTGCGGATATCTCCTCCAGTTCTTTGCCAATGGCATTTTCGCCGATAAGGGACGCGGACGCCTGACAGAGCATGCAGGAACGGTTCTGGTGCTTCAGGTCGGTAATTCTGCCCTCGCTCACCTTGACCTGCATGGCTATCCGGTCGCCGCATGTGGGATTATCCAGCGTTTCCGTAGCATCGGGATTATCAAGGGTGCCATCTCCCACGGCATTCGCCGCGAGCCGCAGCAGGTTTTTCTGATACAGTTCGTCAATCACGCGATTTACTCATTTCCGTTGAAGGGCGGCCAGGGCATCCGGTGTATCAATATCTGTGAAGATGCTGTCTTTCTCGGCATCGACATTGAAAACAAGCGATTCATTTTCCACTATCAGGGATTTGGCGCCGATATCGCCGGTTATGGCCAGAATATCGCTCTTGAAGCTGCTGGCGATAAGGATCGGATTGCCCCGCTTGCCCTGAAAAGTCGGAACAATAATCGCCCGGCCTTCCTCGACATCGAAGGCGTCGATCAGCGCGTTGAAAAGATCAGACGTTACCAGTGGCATGTCCCCAAGACAGATAAGCAGGCCGTCATATTGATCGGCAAGCGCCCGAAATCCGGTTTTCAGGCTACTGCTCAGGCCCTCATTATAATTCGGGTTATAAAAGCTTCTAATGCCCAATTCATCAAAAAGCGCGGCGACCCTCTCTTTTTCATATCCGGTGACGCCGTAAACATGGATTGTTTTTGATTTCAAGGCCTGCTCAGCCGTATGACGGAGCATCGGTTTGCCGTCGATCTCTGCGAACAGCTTGTTTTCAGCCCCCATACGTCGGGACTGCCCCGCTGCGAGGATAAGAACCGCGATGGATTTTTCATTTTGCTTATTGGTGGGCTTTTTCTGGTTTCTTGGTTGCGGACGGCTTGGGATTTCCTTCAGCAGGCCGCCCGCGCCCATATCCATTATATCGGAGGCGGTGACGGGAATATCCGCAAGAAGTCGTTCCAGAACCCAGTCAAATCCGTTCAGCTTGGGGGAGCGGGTGCAGCCCGGTAGCCCGATCACCAAGGTTTCTTCCAGATGCCCGAGCAGGAGCAGGTTTCCAGGATCTACCGGCATTCCAAAATGATCAATGGTGCCGCCCGCCAGGGCAATCGCCATCGGGATAACATCCTTTCGGTCCGTTATGGCCGAGGCGCCAAAGATCAGAATAAACTCACATCCCTCCGTCTTTAATTCGGAAATAGTCGCAGCCAGTTGTTGTTCATGATGGTCACTCCGGCGGCGAAGATCAATCTGGTTGCCGCATACTTGCAGACGATCCTGAAGAACGCGCTCCGATTTCGTCACAACGCTTTCCTTGGTATTCGGCAGCAAGGTCGAAATCACGCCGATCTTCTTTTTCCGAAAAGGCTGAACCGCCAATACGGGCGTTTCAGCCTGTGCGGCCCTTGTTGCCGCGTCAGTTACCTTTTCTTTTGGCGCGGCGAAGGGAATGATCTTGACGGTCGCCAGCATCTGCCCGTTTTCGACTACCTCGTGGTTCCTGACGGTTGCAACTGTGATGGCTTCATCGAGGTGATTAATTTCTTTCACCAGTGCCCCATTGACGACGGCGACGCCGCGTGTGTTTGCGAAGAGATTGGCGCGTCCGGTGAAGGGAGGCTTGACCGTGATATTATCTCCGGCGCAGGGCGCAGCAATGGCGGCGGCGGCCTCATCCTCGGGCATATCCGTTTCTTCGAGTCGTGCGCCAATAATTGTCTCTATTCCATTGTTTTTAATATAACTAATGTCTAATTTAGTAAGGACATGGCCTTTTTTCAGGAGCTTCCCCGGTGCAAGTTCGACGGCATGGGCGAGAATAACGCCTTCGGCCTCCTGGATTGCAATACGGCCGAAAATCATCAGGCGGCCTTCTGCCGAAGGACGGCTGTTATCTCCGCCATGATAGAAATGGCAATTTCCGCCGGGGATTTCGCGCCGATATCAAGGCCGATGGGCCCGTGGATACGTGCGAAATCCGTTTCGGTGAATCCCGCGCCGAGTAGGCGTTGCTGTCGCTTGGCATGGGTGCGGCCGCTTCCCAATGCGCCGATATAGAAGGCATCCGACTTCAGTGCATATTGCAATGCCGGGTCATCGAGCTTGGCGTCGTGGGTAAGGGTGACGATGGCAGACCGGCGATCAACGTGGAAGTCTGCGAAGGCTTCATCCGGCCAGCGATTTTCAAGCGTCACATTCGGAAAGCGAAAGTCGGAACCGAAACTCCGTCTTGGGTCAATCACGGTCACATCATAATCCGCCGCCGCGGCCATTGGCACAAGCATTTGCGCGATATGGACAGCCCCGACGACAAACAGCCGGAGCGGGGGATTGAAGATATTGAGAAAAACCGATCCGTCATCCGTCTCGATCGTTGCGGGTTTGTCACTTGTCAGGGCGTTTCGGGCTGCGGTTAAAATTTCAGAATTTTCTTCATTATCAAAAGGATACAGAAGTTTTTGCATTCCGGATGTGAGGTTTGTCGCGAGAACAACATGGCGCTTCTCTTTCCGCGCGATCTGAAGTTCTTCGAGGAGAGCGGTTTTCATGGGAGCGCCCTAATCCAGCTTTTCAACAAAGACATTTATTTTGCCTCCACAGGCAAGGCCGACTTCCCAGGCTTCGTCATCGCTGACGCCGAATTCCAGCGTTTTCGGAATGGCATTCCCGATGATTTCGAGAGCCTCCTGAATGACGGCGCCTTCAACGCAGCCGCCGCTGACCGAGCCGATTATCTGGCCGGTTTCATCTATGGCAAGCTGGCTTCCGGCGGGACGGGGCGCCGATCCCCAGGTGCTGATGACGGTGGCAATGGCGACTTTACGGCCGTCCTTCTTCCAAGCCAGAGCCTGATTGAGGATATCGTCGGCGGGCAGGGTGGATATTGCATCGGTCATGCGGCAAAACTCCTTTTCTCGATCTGTGCGCCCATCGGTTCGGATAGAATATCAGCCAGGTCTCTCAGGCTGTTGAGATTGTGGATCGTACGAAACTGATCGACATGGGGCAATATCGCCCTTACGCCTTTTGAGCGTGGCTCGAACCCCTGATATCGCAGCAGCGGATTAAGCCAGATCAGCTGTCGACAGGATTTATGCAACCGCTCCATCTCAACCCCAAGCCCTTCACCTGCGTCCCGGTCCAATCCGTCGGAAATAAGTAGCACAACGGCTCCTTGTCCCAGAACCCGGCGGGACCAGTATTTGTTGAATTCCTTGATCGTGGCGCCGATACGTGTGCCACCGGACCAGTCCTCAACCTTTTCGCTGACCGCGTCCAATGCCGCATCGACATCGCGATAACGCATATATCTGGTTATATTGGTTAGGCGGGTCCCGAATACAAATGTATTGACCCGGTCCCGGTCATTGGTGAGAGCATGCATGAAATGCAGAAGCATTCGGCTATACTGGGTCATGGAGCCTGAAATATCGCATATAACCACCAAAGGCGGATGCCGGGTTATGCGGGATTTGAAACGAAGGAGAATGCTGCCGCCACCGCTTCTGAGGCTAGCCCGCAAGGTCCGGCGCATATCAATTACGCCGCTGTGAAAATCGGCACGTTGACGGCGGGTTTTTACATTCATGATGGGAAGCCGCATCGTCGCCATGGCCTTTTTCGCCATTTCCATTTCCTCGGCTGTCATGCCCTCGAAATCCTTATGTTGGAGGAGTTCATTGTCTGACGCGGTAAGTGTTGCGTTGATTTCTATCTCTTCGCTCTCGCTTTCCTTTTCAGGGTCCGGTGCGGGCGAGGGGGCGAGAGCATCAGAAAGGCGACGGTTTAACTGCGGCTGATCATCGCGCTTCGTACTGTCGAGAAAGGTTGTCGGCAACATCATGTCCATCATCTTCTTGAGGAGTTCCGGGTTTCGCCAGAAAACATGAAATGCCTGATCGAAGATATCCCACTGATCACGGCGATTGACGAACACAGAATGAAGGGTCCAGTAAAAATCATCGCGCCGCCGGATACCGGCAACCTCCACCGCGCGGATTGCCTCGATCACGCGGCCGGGGCCGACGGGCAGCCCGGCACGGCGCAGGGCTCGCGCAAAATGCAGGATATTCTCCGTGAAGGTGCCACCACTATGTGTCACAGGTTCGCTCATTTCGTGCCAAGTTCCGTGTTGATTTTTTGAATGATCTCGGCCGCTTCACTGCCCTGGATTTTCACAATATCATCCTGGTATTTCAACAGGACGCCGAGGGTGTCATTAATAACATCCGGATCGAGCGAGATGATATCAAGCTCCTTCAAGGCAGAGGCCCAGTCAAGCGTTTCGGCAACGCCGGGCAGCTTGAAAAGATTGGGGTCCTTGCGCAGCGCCTGAATAAACAGGACAATTTGCTGGGACAGGCGCGCATCAACACCGGGAAGTTTCCGGGCGATAATTTCCTTCTCCCGCTCGGCGTTCGGGTAGTCGACCCAGTGATAGAGGCAGCGTCTTTTGAGCGCATCATGAATCTCGCGCGTCCGGTTTGACGTGATAATGACAATAGGCGGTTCTTTCGCCTTGATTGTGCCGAATTCGGGGATTGTAACCTGAAAATCCGAAAGAATTTCCAGAAGAAATGCCTCGAATGGCTCATCTGTCCGGTCGAGTTCGTCAATCAGCAGTACGGGTGCTCCGCTCGCATTGCTTTCCAATGCCTTGAGAAGGGGGCGCTTGATCAGGAATCTTTCGGAAAAAATATCGCTGCTGAGCCGATCCTTGTCGGCTGTTTCCGTGGCTTCCGCCAGCCGGATTTCAATCATCTGGCGGGCATAGTCCCATTCATAAACAGCCGAACTGACATCGAGCCCCTCATAGCATTGCAGGCGGATCAGCGGACGCCGGAGCTGATCTGCAAGCACCTTGGCAATCTCGGTCTTGCCGACGCCGGCCTCCCCTTCCAGAAAGAGCGGTCGCCCCATTTTAAGCGACAGGAACAATACAGTCGCAAGGCTTCTGTCCGCGACATAGTCAGCCCCTTGCAGCATTTCCTGCACAGCATCGATCGATTGCGGTTGCATGTCTGGCATATTGGTGGACTTTCCCCTATGTGGTTGATCCTTAACATACCGCAGAGACTGGCGGTCTGAATTCAGGTGCTAAGTAAAAAACAGGAAAGGGGAAGCCAAAACTTCCCCTCGTGAGCGCATTATGCGTTGAGTTTACGCGTTATGACGCCGCCTTGACCGCCCGGGCGGCCATCACCGAAATCAGGTTCGCGCGATACTCGGCCGAGGCATGAATATCTGCATTAAGCCCCGACGCCTCCGTTTTGACGCCCGAAACTGCGTCAGCGGAAAAACTATTCGTGAGTGCCGCTTCCATTTCGGTTTGGCGGAAAACACAAGGGCCCGCACCGGTCACAGCGACGCGCACCCCGTTTGCCGTCTTGGCCACAAAGACGCCGGTGAGCGCAAAACGCGACGCCGGATTCGGGAATTTTGCATAACCTGCTTTTTCCGGAATGGGAAAGGAGACCTTGGTGACAATTTCTCCATCCTCCAATGCGGTTTCGAACAGGTCAACGAAGAAATCTTCTGCCGAGATGCTCCGTTTGTTCGTATGTACGGTTGCGCCAAGGCCGACGAGAGCGGCCGGATAATCCGCTGCCGGATCGTTGTTCGCGATCGAACCCCCGATTGTACCCCGGTTGCGGACCTGCGCATCGCCGATATGGCTGGCGAGATAGGCAAGCGCCGGAATGGCCGAGTTGACCTCGGCTGAGCTGGCGACATCCGCATGGCGGGTCATCGCGCCGATGGTCACTTCCGATCCGCTGGCGGTGATCCCCTTGAGCTCGGATATGCCGCCCAGATCCACCAGCTTTCCGGCTTCGGCCAGACGGAGTTTCAGCGTCGGGATCAGGGTCTGACCGCCGGCGAGAAACCGGTCGTCCTCACCAATGGCCGAGGCGGCTTCATTTACCCCTGAAGGGCGCTCATAATCGAATGAATACATTAGGTTTATCCCTTCTTAGTTGCTGTTGATGGCACGCCATACCTTTTCAGACGTTGCCGGCATATCGATATCCTTGCCAATCGCATTGACGATAGCGTTCATCAGCGCCGCCGGGGCCGCGATGGCGCCCGCCTCCCCGCAGCCCTTGACGCCCAGCGGATTGCTGGGGCAGGGGGTGTTGGTCGTTGAGACGCGAAAGTTTGGCAGGTTATCGGCACGCGGCATGCAGTAGTCCATGTAGGAGCCGGTGAGCAGCTGACCGCTTTCATCGTCATATATCACACCTTCCAGCAGGGCCTGCCCAACACCTTGCGCAACACCGCCATGAACCTGGCCATCGACAATCATAGGGTTGATGATATTACCAAAGTCATCGGATGCGACCCAGTCAACGATCTCGACATCGCCTGTTGCCGGATCAATCTCGACTTCCGCGATATGGGTTCCGGCGGGGAAGGTGAAGTTGAGCGGATCATAGAACGCATTCTCCGCCATGCCCGGTTCCAGATCGGCCGGATAGTTATGCGGCACATAGGCAGCAAAGGCGATCTCGCCCATGGTCAGCTTCTTGTCCGTTCCGGCAACCGAGAAGACGCCGTGCTCATGCTCGATATCCTCAACCGAGGCTTCCATGAGATGAGCCGCAATCTTCTTTGATTTCTCGACGATCTTGTCAACGGCCTTGACGATGGCAGAGCCGCCGACGGCAAGGGAACGCGAACCGTAGGTGCCCATACCGAAGGGCACCTTGCTGGTATCGCCATGCACCACCTCGACACTTTCGATGGGAACACCGAGTTTATCGGAAATGATCTGCGCGAAGGTCGTCTCATGACCCTGGCCATGGCTGTGGCTGCCTGTAAAAACGGTTACACTGCCTGTCGGGTTGAAGCGGACTTCCGCCGATTCCCAGAGGCCGACACCGGCCCCGAGGGAGCCTACCGCGGCAGAGGGCGCAATGCCGCATGCCTCGATATAGGCGGCCGTGCCAATCCCTCTCAGCTTGCCATTGGCTTCGGACTGTGCTTTACGCGCTGCAAAACCATCATAGTCGATCATCTCTTTCGCACTATTCATGGAAAGCGGATAATCGCCTGAGTCATAGGTCATGATGACCGGCGTTTCATAAGGGTAGGCATCCGGTTGAATGAAGTTTTTCAGCCGGAACTCCGTGGGATCCATGCCCAGATCACGCGCGGCAGTGTCCATCATGCGTTCCACGACATAGGTCGCTTCCGGCCGGCCGGCGCCCCGATAGGCATCGACCGGTGTCGTGTTGGTGAAGCCGGCCTGCACCTCGACATAGATGCTCGGGATTTTATACTGACCGCTCAGCAATGTACCATAGAGATAGGTCGGCACGGCAGAGGCGAAGGTCGAGAGATAGGCCCCCATATTAGCCTGTGTCGAGACCCGGAAGGCAAGGATCTTGCCGTCATTGTCTGTGGCCAGTTCCGCATGGGTCACATGATCGCGTCCATGGGCATCCGTCAGAAATGCCTCGGACCGATCCGCTGTCCATTTGACCGGGCGGTTGATCTTTTTCGCGGCCCAGATGGTGGTGGTTTCCTCGGCATAAACGAAAATCTTGCTGCCAAAGCCCCCGCCGACATCCGGGGCGACGACACGGAGCTTGTTTTCGGGCGCGATCCCGAGGAAGGCGGACATGATCAACCGCGCCACATGCGGGTTCTGGCTGGTGGTATACAGCGTAAGTTCACCGCTGCCGGCATCAAATTCGCCCAGAGCTGCGCGCGGCTCCATCGGGTTCGGGGAGAGGCGGTTGTTGATCAGGTCAATTTTTGAGACATGCGCGGCGCCTGAAAAGGCTGCATCAACGGCCGCCTTGTCGCCAAGCTCCCAGTCATAGCAAAGGTTTCCGGGCGCTTCTTCATGTATTTGTGGGGCGCCGGAAGCGAGGGCCTTGGCGATATTCGTAACCGGAGTCAGGGTCTCGTAATCGACCTCGATCAATTCCGTCGCATCTTTCGCCTGCTGCAGGGTTTCGGCAATCACGAAGGCGACCTGATCGCCAACATGACGCACGGCATCGACAGCCATGCTGTTATGAGGGGGTGCTTTATGCGGCGTCCCGTCCTTGCTGGTAATTCCCCAGCCGCAGATCAATCCGCCAATCCCGTCTGCAGCCATGTCAGCACCGGTGAAGATTTCAACGACACCGGGCGCCGCCTTCGCGGCACTGAGATCGATATTGCTGATTTTTGCAAAGGCATGAGGGGAGCGCAGGAAATACCCATAGGCCTGTCCCGCCCTGTTCATATCATCCAGATAGTGGCCGTTACCGGTAATGAACCGCTGGTCTTCTTTACGCCGTACAGAGGCGCCTATTCCATTTTCGACAGACATTGATCACCCTCCCATATTCTCCGAAGCTGCTTTGACTGATTTGACAATATTATGATAGCCCGTGCATCGGCAGATATTGCCTTCAAGCTCGGTCCGGATTGTCTCCTCGGAAGGGTTCGGGTTGCGCTTGACCAGATCCACCGCGCTCATGATCATGCCCGGCGTGCAAAAGCCGCATTGAAGGCCGTGATGTTCCCGGAAAGCAGCCTGCATCGGATGAAGCTCGCCGTTCTTTGCCAACCCTTCTATTGTTGTGACATCCGCACCGTCAGCCTGAACGGCCAGCATGGTGCAGGCCTTAATACTGTCGCCATCGACATGCACCGTGCAGGCGCCGCACTGGCTGGTGTCACAGCCAACATGGGTGCCGGTCAGGCGGAGGTTGTCGCGGATAAACTGAACGAGAAGGGTATTGGGTGCAATGTCTGCACTTACCTGCTTTCCGTTTACTGTCATGGTCACGGATGTCATATAGAATTCCTCCCTAGGTCAAACGCCACATAAGATATCTGACGAATAGTTAGACTTTTACTGCCGCTTTTTTTTATTGGTAACAAGCTTCCATTTGATCTGGCGCGCTGCGCGAACCAGTAAAGTAATTTGAATAATTCTCCCTAGTCACCCGCTAAGTAGAACAGAATAATTGCCGCGAGAATACCGAGCGGGATAAGGATGCCGGGCCTCATCCAGTCAGGCGATGGTGCTTTCTGCGCAGATGGCGGTGTATCGGATTCAGGGGCAGGGGATTCCGGCACAGAGTCAGTTGCGGGCGTGTCCATCGCTGTTTTTGCGGGCATTTCAACAGACGCCTGATCTGCGCCGCCTGCGCCGTTGCTCACCAACTCATTAAAATTTGCAAAGAATTCACCGGCGAGTTTTCTTGCTGTGCCGTCAATCAGGCGGGAGCCGATCTGTGCCATCTTTCCACCTACTGATGCATTAACATCATAGGAAAGCAGGGTTCCGTCATCCGCATCTTTCAGGGAAATATCAGCGCCGCCCTTGCCAAACCCGGCCGCGCCGCCTTTGCCTTCGCCGGTAATGGTGTAGCCGTTGGGCGCGTCAATATTGCTTAACGTCACGTTGCCTTTAAAATTAGCCGACACCGGACCGACCTTGACCTTTACTGTCGCGGTGTATTCCGTATCGCTGACTTTCTCGACAGTCTGGCATCCGGGAATGGACTGTCGCAGAATTTCCGGATCGTTCAACGCGTCCCAGACCTTCGCCCGTGGTGCGTTGATCATTTCCTCACCGCTCATCTGCATGATCCGTCTCCCGAGGTTAAGGCGCTCCGCTTCAGCGTAGCCTACTCCAAGAAAGCAGGGCAGGGCAAGTGTGTTGTCGGGACTATAGCTTAAGAGACGGTCGGTCGACCAGGTGCGGGGCGACATTGAAAAAATTAATGCCAACCAGTAACTTGTCCGCTGTCTTCCCATTTGTTGTCATGGGCAGTATGACTCTCTCATAAGCAAGAATTTTCTCATTTATGATCCGGCTCGCGTTGACGCGGAATACCGGCACCTGATTGGCAACGGCGTGATCATAGTCGGTGAGGACGTCTTCAATATCCTCTTCCCTCACGATATCTTCCAGATAACAACCGGTAATCGATTTCTGGTACACCGGATTGACGGAGGACCCTGCAAGGCGGATAAAATAGCGCGGCTTTGCGTCGTGGACATCCATAAGAACAATATGTCGGAGGCAGCGCGGCACCTTTACGGGATTGAAATGCTGACGGTGTGGAATAGTCGGTGCGGGATCGAGTTTTTGCCAATAATGGACAAGCTCAATGAGCGCCGGACACGAGAGATCGGTCAGGGACGATGTAAAATTATTTCTCCGCAAGCTAGCCTCCTGTTCGAAATCCGGCATACTCATACGGCAATCGGAGAGTTTTTGCAAACATAAGAATCTCCTAATGGTAGTGTGACTGCCGAATTACGGAATTTGTCATCTTATGTTGTATTTTTAACAACACAGGGCGACTGGTGTTAAGCCGGGATTAACCATTCGCAATTAGTTTGGACACCTTGGTAACTTGATGAGAATCCTTAATGCACCCTGCCACCCGTTCCACATTCGACATTCTTTGCTGGTTGAAAGTCCAGTCATGGGCATCCGGTCAGGCGTCAGAAACGCCTTTCCTGATGAAACTGCTGTATTTGTCACAAGCCATTTATGCGGCATCCCACAAACAACGAAAACTGATGCCGGCAACATTTCTGGCAACGGCGGCGGGTCCGATTGAGCCGGATATTTTTCTCGCCCTGGAAAATAAATTCACGATCCGTACCCCGCTGAAGCCGAGTGCGGAAGTGGAAGAATTTCTTCATTCTTTTTATGAAAGCTTCAAGGACACGGGCCTGATCGAACTGGAACTGATCCTGTCACAGGATACGGCGATCCGGTCGGCTACTGCGCGGGGGCGCAATGCGGAAATCACACTCTCGGATATGGCTTCTGCTTACCGGAAAGGCGTGCCTAAGCTTCGGGGAAGGGATGGATCAACCCAACTTGCCCCGACCTGTAATGAAGGCGGGCGGTCGGAACTGGATGCCGCGCCGAATTCCCAGCAGGAAGTGCGCTTTACAGCGGACGGTCGCTCTGTCACCAAATGGATGCCAAAGAAGCGGATCGTCAACAGGGATCGCGCAGTTCTGAATTAGCTGATTACTGCGTAAATCGATACAGGAACACCAGGACGAAACCCAGTAACGCAACGATAATCATCACAGCGGTGCTGGATCCCATTGTCCGTGCCATGAATTTCCCGTCGCCATGGGTTTCGGTTACGGTATTGATAAAGCGGTAAACGATGTCATTGGCAATCCCGAGCAGCCAGTTCCAGACAATCAATATCAGGCGACCGATTGCCTGTATCAGCCGTTTCAGGGGAACCCGATAGAACCAGTCGAAATCGAGGTTCGTTGACCTGAGCTCCGACGGATAGACCTTGTAGCGTATCAAAAGCATGAACACGAGCACGGCGAAGAGCAAAAGCTGCAATGCCGAGATAATATGCCCGAACGAATAGGGATTGTAGGTCGGCGCGTAGGGAAGCAGTTCAAATAACAGGCCGGGGAAAACGCCGATCCCGATGCAGAAAAAGGCGGCAATACCCATGGCTATCAGCATATTCACCGGCGCTTCCTTCACCCGGAGGCCGCGGTCCTGGGAAAAGAAGGTGAAGAACGGCACCTTGATGCCCGAATGATCCAGTATCCCGGCGCAGGCGAACAGCATGATTGGCCAGATGATGTCCAGGCCACCGGTAAGGGCCGCCGACTGGATCATGGCTTTGGAGACAAATCCGCCCGTCAGCGGGAAAGCAGCGATTGAAATGGCGCCAATGAGACAGAAAACGGTCGTGACCGGCATGGATTTATAAAGCCCGCCAAGCTCGGTCACCTTGACGGTGCCGGTCCGGAACAACACCGCCCCCATGCACATGAACAACAGGCTCTTGTACATGATATGGACGAAGACATGCGCGGCCGTGCCGTTGATGGCTAGCTCCGTGCCGATGCCGACGCCGATGACCATATAGCCGAGCTGGCTGTTGAGGGAATAGGCAAGCACCCGCCGAAGATCGTTTTCCAGCACAACATACACGATCGGCAGAATGATCATCGCGCCGCCAATCGGAATCAGGACGTCGGTTCCGGGAAAGGCACGCGCGAGCGCATAGATAGCCAGCTTGGTCGTGAAGGCCGAGAGGATCACGGTTCCGGTGACGGTCGCTTCCGGATAGGCGTCCTGCACCCAGTTATGAAGCAGCGGAAAGGCGCTCTTGATCCCAAAAGCAATCAGGA
>JBBDJF010000046.1:0-1326 GCA_040880045.1 Sneathiella sp. | reverse complement strand
CTGGCAAGACCGGTAAGGCCGATGTAGTTAAAGGCGATGGAGCCAGTTTCCTGATAATAAAGGATAATTCCGCCAAGCAGGATCACGCCGGAGGTAACCTGGATTATCAGATAGCGCATTCCCGCCCGATAGGCCCGCTCGGTCCGGCTTGCCCAGATCAAGAAGACGGAGGAAATCGCCGTCAGTTCCCAGAAGGCGAAGAGAGTGATCATATCGCCCGCAAATACGGCACCGATGGCGGAACCGATATAGATCAGGGCGACGAAATGCTGAAGTGTGTCCCTGACATGGACGGCGTAAACCATGCCCATAAAGGCGGCGATACAGAAAATAGTGCCGAAAATCCGCGCGAGTGGATCAATACGCGTAATTTCGATGGAAAGCCCCAGAAAATCGTAATGACCCCAAGTGCCAAGGCCGAGAGAATAGATCTGGACAATCGCAAGGATGGGCAGCGCAAGAACAATGACGGAGCGGATAATTCCGCTCGTGAGCGGGACGAGCAGGGCACCGAAGATCAGGATTAGTCCGGGGTTAAGGCCGTCAATCATAATAATCCTCATCCCGCATCAGAAACTTGCGGAGCTTCTTGGCAATGAAAATCATCGTGACATACCCAACCACGCCGAAAAATGTGTAGAATACGAAAAAATCGGCCGCTTCGAACTTACCCTGCCTGTACAGGAGGATATCGAGCAGGGACAGAATTTTAGGCAGGGCGACCAGCGCGCAGAGGAAAATTACGCCATAAAATATCCTGTTGATATTCCTTGGCTCCTCCAGCCAGTATTTCTTTTCGTCATCCGGGTTTGACATAATATGCTGTCCCTATGGCGTCAGAATGGGTTCGATCAGTGTCAGGATCGGATCCGCAAGAAAGAAAAGGACCACGCAGGCAATGGCGGTCAACACGGGCGGCAGCACGCAAAAGAGCGGCGCCTCCTGTATATTCCGCCATGAGAAATCGGATTTTTCATATCCGACCGGCGCGGGTTCGTCGATCTGGCCAAGCGGCGGGTAGAAGAAGCCGCGCGCGACGATTGGCAGCAAATAGGCGATATTGAGAAGGGAACTGACCAGCAGCACGATCATCAGATAAATCTCGTCCGCTTCCACCGCGCCCATCATCAGATAAAACTTGCTCCAGCTTCCGCCAAGCGGGGGGAGGCCGATGATACTGAGGGCGCCGATCAGGAAGGCGATGAAGGTGACGGGCATTTGCCGGCCAAGCCCGCGCATGTCACTGATTTCTGTCTTATGCACAGCGGTGTAGATTGCGCCGGCGCAGAAAAAGAGAGTGATCTTGCCGAAGGCGTGCATGACGAT
>JBBDJF010000045.1:0-31072 GCA_040880045.1 Sneathiella sp. | reverse complement strand
TCCTGGTTCCCGATGCTGCTGCTGATCGGTGTCTGGATTTTCTTCATGCGCCAGATGCAGGGCGGCGGCGGCAAGGCCATGGGCTTTGGCAAATCGAAGGCGAAACTGCTGACCGAGAAGCATGGCCGCGTCACCTTCGAGGATGTTGCCGGTATCGAGGAAGCGAAGGAAGAGCTTGAAGAAGTTGTCGACTTCCTGAAAAACCCCCAGAAGTACCAGCGCCTTGGCGGCAAGATCCCGAAGGGTGTCCTGCTGATCGGCCCTCCCGGTACGGGTAAGACATTGCTCGCCCGCTCGGTTGCGGGGGAGGCGAACGTACCGTTCTTCACGATTTCCGGTTCTGACTTCGTTGAAATGTTCGTCGGTGTCGGCGCCAGCCGTGTCCGCGATATGTTCGAGCAGGGCAAGAAGAACGCGCCCTGCATCATCTTCATCGACGAAATCGACGCCGTCGGCCGCCATCGTGGCGCCGGTCTTGGCGGCGGTAATGACGAACGCGAACAGACCCTCAACCAGATGCTGGTGGAGATGGATGGCTTCGAGGCCAATGAAGGCGTGATCCTGCTGGCCGCGACCAACCGTCCGGACGTGCTCGATCCGGCGCTGCTGCGCCCCGGTCGTTTTGACCGTCAGGTCGTGGTGCCGAACCCGGATATCATCGGCCGCGAGAAAATCCTGAAAGTCCATATGCGTAAAGTCCCGCTGGCGCAGGATGTGAACGCCCGCACTATCGCGCGCGGCACGCCCGGCTTCTCCGGCGCCGATCTTGCCAACCTCGTGAATGAGGCGGCGCTTCTGGCGGCGCGCAAATCACGGCGGCTGGTTACCCAGCAGGAATTCGAGGAAGCGAAAGACAAGGTCATGATGGGCACCGAGCGTCGCTCCATGGTCATGTCCGAGGAAGAAAAGAAACTCACCGCCTATCATGAAGGCGGCCATGCGCTCGTCGGCATGCATATGAAGGCATCCGACCCAATCCACAAGGCGACGATCATTCCGCGCGGTCGCGCGCTTGGCATGGTCATGCGCCTGCCCGAGAAGGACAGCTACTCGCTGCGCCGGGATCAGTGCCTGGCCCATCTTGCCGTGGCCATGGGCGGCCGGGTTGCCGAGGAAATGATCTTCGGCCATGATGCGGTGACGACCGGCGCGTCCGGCGATATCAAGATGGCGACGGATATGTCGCGCAAGATGGTCACCGAATGGGGCCTGTCGGATAAACTCGGTCCGCTGCTTTACGGGTCGAACCAGGAAGAGGTTTTCCTTGGTCATTCCGTCTCGCAGCAGAAGAATATGTCCGATGCGACAGCAAGCGTTATCGATCAGGAAGTCCGCCGCTTTGTCGAGGAAGGCGAGGCGACAGCCCGCAAGATCCTCAATGATCATGTGGACCAGCTTCACCGGATCGCCAAGGGCCTTCTGGAATATGAAACCCTGAGCGGTGATGAAATCAAGATACTGATGGATGGCGGCGACATTAACCGCCCCGAGGATATTGAGACACCGGTCGACAAGGGTCCGACCTCAACGGTGCCGGAGGCTGATGGTCACAAGAAACCCGGCGGACCGGGCGGTATGGAACCGGAACCACAGCCGGGCAGCTAGGGAACAGCTCATGAGTGAGTTTGGAAAAGGCTCCGCTTCACCGCGGGGCCTTTCTTCTATGAAGGATGCCACAATCGCCGGCCGGACGGGCCCGCGAATAATGGGCATCGTCAATGTCACGCCGGACAGCTTCTCCGATGGCGGCGCGCATTTCAGTACAAAGAGCGCGATCGATCATGCGCGGAAGCTGGTCGCCGACGGTGCCGATATTCTCGATATCGGCGGTGAAAGCACCCGCCCCGGCGCCGGCGCGATCAGCATTGACGAGGAATGCAGCCGGGTTGTGCCGGTCATTGCCGCCTGCCGCGACCTCGGCGTGACCCTCTCCATCGACAGCCGGAAAAAGGATGTGATGGCGGCGGCGGTGGCGGCGGGCGCGACCCTCATCAATGACGTGAGCGCGTTGGAATATGATCCGGACAGCCTGGGATATGTCGCGGCAAGCGGTCTGCCCGTCTGCCTGATGCACAGCCTTGCCGATCCGAAGGTGATGCAGGATAACCCGACCTATGACGATGTGGCGGCGGAGGTGATGGCTTACTTGCGGGACCGTGTCTCGATATGCGAGGCGGCGGGGATCGTGCGCGAGAAGATCATCATCGATCCGGGTATCGGCTTTGGCAAGACCATCGATCATAACCTGTCGCTTATCAAGGCGCTGCCGAGTTTCAGGTCGCTCGGCTGTGCCATCCTTCTCGGCGCGTCGCGAAAGCGCTTTATCGGTCAGATCACCGGGGAACCTGAGGCGGCGAGGCGGGTTTTCGGATCGGTCGCAGTGGCGCTCTATGGCGCGAACGCCGGGGCGGATATCCTGCGGGTGCATGATGTCCGGGAAACCCGTCAGGCCCTGCAAATGTGGCAGGCCATCGCCAATGCCTCTTTTTAGACATGTTTTAAGGGTTTTCTGTTACGGTGCATCCGACATTCATGATCGATAGAGTATAGTTATGACACGGAAATATTTTGGAACGGACGGCATTCGCGGAACCGCCAACAGGGACCCGATGACCGCCGAGATTGCGCTGAAGGTCGGAAAATCCGCGGGCAAGAAGTTCGCCGGGCGCGGGAATTTCCGCCATCGCGTTGTCATCGGCAAGGATACACGCCTTTCGGGCTATATGGTGGAACCGGCGCTGACGGCGGGTTTTACCTCTGTCGGTATGGATGTGATTCTGGTCGGGCCGCTGCCGACCCCGGCGATTGCCATGCTGACCCGCTCGCTCAGGGCGGATATCGGGGTGATGATCTCCGCCTCCCATAATTCATTCGAGGATAACGGCATCAAGCTGTTCGGCCCGGATGGTTACAAACTCTCCGATGATGTCGAGAGAAGCATCGAGGCCGACCTGATCGACGACAGCAATATCGTGCTGGCGGAACCGCGCCTTCTCGGCCGGGCCCAGCGGCTCGACGATGCGCAGGGCCGTTATATCGAATTCGCCAAGAGCAGCTTTCCGCGTCATCAGCTCCTGAAAGGGCTCAAGATCGTTGTCGATTGCGCCCATGGCGCGGCCTATAAGGTGGCGCCGATGGTACTTTGGGAACTGGAGGCGGACGTGATTTCCATGGGGGTTTCCCCCAACGGCTTCAACATCAATGACGGTTGCGGTTCCACCTCGACGGAGGCCATGTGCGCCCGCGTCGTGGAGGAGGGCGCGCATCTTGGTATCGCGCTCGACGGCGATGCGGACCGGCTGCTGATCTGCGATGAGAACGGCCGGCTTATCGATGGCGACCAGCTGATGGCGCTGATCGCCCGCACCTGGCAGCAGCGCGAAAAACTCCGGGGCGGCGGCATTGTCTCGACGGTCATGTCGAACATGGGCCTTGAAAAATACCTGATGAGCCATGGCATGACACTCGCCCGCACGAACGTCGGCGACCGCTACGTGGTGGAGCATATGCGTCAGCATGGCTTCAATGTTGGCGGCGAACAGTCGGGGCATATCGTGCTCAATGATTACAGTACCACCGGCGACGGGCTGATCGCGGCGCTCCAGGTTCTTTCGGTGATCGTCGAGAGAGGCCAGCCGGTGAGTGAAGTCTGCTACAACTTCGATCCATACCCGCAGATCCTGAAAAACGTTCGCTATTCGAATGGTGACCCGCTGTCACTGGCGCGGGTTAAACAGGCTATTGTCGATGGTGAAAAACGGCTGGGAGAGGACGGGCGGCTGCTGATCCGGAAATCCGGAACCGAGCCGCTGATCCGCGTGATGGGCGAGGGGGTAAACGACGCGCTGGTGAACGAGATCGTCGATAATATTGTCGGTGAGGTGACCGCCTCAGTCGGCTGAAGGAATAAGCAGGGGGATTTATGCGGGGTCGAATATTGATCATTGCCGGATCGGATTCCGGCGGTGGTGCGGGAATTCAGGCGGACATCAAGACAGTTACAGCACTCGGCGGTTATGCCGCGACGGCGATCACGGCCCTCACGGCGCAGAATACGCTGGGCGTTGAGGCGATCGAGGATGTCTCCGCACCCTTTGTCGCGAAACAGATCGATATGGTCCTGAAGGACATCGGCGCCGACGCCATCAAGATCGGGATGCTCCATCGCAAGGAGGTGATCGAGGCAGTCGCGGGCCTGTTCGACCGGATCGACAAGCTGCCGCCCGTGGTGCTGGACCCGGTGATGATCGCGAAAGGCGGCGCGAGCCTGATCGCGGCGGAGGCGAGTGACGCCATCAAGGCGCGCCTGATCGGCCCGCATACGCATATCCTGACCCCCAATATCCCCGAAGCGGAGCAGCTGACCGGCATGAAGATCAACAATCTCTCCGATATGGAGAAGGCCGGGCGGCGGCTGCTGAACGAAGGGCCCATCGCCGTCCTGATGAAGGGCGGCCATGCGGAGGGAGCGGAAATTGTCGACCTGCTTGTCTCCCCGGAGGGAATACAGACATTTTCCCACCGCCGGATCGACAGCCGCCATACCCACGGCACGGGCTGCACGCTGTCCTCTGCCATTGCGACGGGAATTGCGCAAGGCATGAGCGTTTCCAAGGCCGTGGAGCGGGCCATTCGCTATGTGGAAAACGCGATCTTCGAAGCGCCCGGTTATGGCGCGGGTCATGGTCCGCTCAACCACGGGCACACGGTCGCCCGCTTCGACTAGCGTCTTAAATTGCCGCTAGTGCCGCGATAAGCTGATCGATTTCCTCATCGGTGTTATAATAATGGAATGAAGCTCTTACCATGCTTTTCAAACCTCGTTTCTCAAGATCGAAGCGGGTGCTGGAAACGCCGGTGACGGAGACGTTTATTGCCTTTTCCGTGAGCAGG
This sequence comes from Sneathiella sp., assembly GCA_040880045.1. Lineage (GTDB taxonomy): Bacteria > Pseudomonadota > Alphaproteobacteria > Sneathiellales > Sneathiellaceae > Sneathiella. The sequence goes on along the minus strand of JBBDJF010000045.1, from coordinate 26,179 downwards.
GCTTTTACCTCATCGGCGGATTTCTCCGCATGGGTAAAGGTGACGATCCCGCCTTTTTGCGCGCCGATATCCTGAACCGTGATGGCGGGAAGGGCGGAGAGTTTCTCCCGCGCGCGCGCCGCGAGGGCGCAGAGCCGGGCGGAGGTCACCTCGATGCCCAGTCCCAGCAGGTAATCGACCGCAACGCCGAGGCCGATGACACCCGCGATATTGAACTCCCAGTTTTCAAAGCGGCGCGCATCGCCGCGCATTTCATATTCGGACATCGACGTCCATTCCGCGCCATGCATATCGAGGAACGGCGGTTCCAGCCGGTCCATGAAACCTTTGCGGACATAGAGAAAGCCGGTGCCGCGCGGACCGCGCAGATATTTCCGCCCCGTGACCGAGAGCATGTCGCAGCCGATTTCCGCGACATCCACCGGGACCTGGCCGACCGACTGGCAGGCGTCCAGCAGATAGGGAATGCCATGTTGCCGCGCGACCTTGCCAATTTCCGCCGCCGGGTTGATCAGGCCGCCATTGGTCGGGATATGGGTGACCGCGATCAGCCTGACCTTCTCATCGATCATAGCCTCCAGCGCGGCGACATCCATCTGGCCGCTCGTATCACTCGGCACGAAATCGATGCGCACACCCGTGCGTTTCGCCATTTGCAAGTAAGCAATGACATTGGCGGCATATTCCGCCTCCGCCGTCAGGATACGATCGCCCGGCGCGAAGCGCATGCCATAGAAAGCCATCTGCCAGCCGACGGTCGCATTCTCAACGAGGGCAATCTCGCGGCGCTCGCAGTTGATCAGCTCGGCGATGGCGTCATAGGTCCGCTCGAACGCCGCCCTGGCGCGGGCTTGCGCCTCGTATCCGCCGATGGCGAGCTCCAGGTCGAGATGCTCCGTCACCGCGTCATAGACGGGAAGCGGCATCAGTGCCGCGCCCGCATTGTTAAGATGAATGCGGTTTCCCGTGCCCGGCGTCTCCGCCCGAAGCCTGTCGATATCAAGCGTCATTAAGTTTCTCCGATCAGCGATGCCCGGCGACGGCGTGGGGCACATAGGCGTCCTTGAGCCGGGCGAGTTCGTCCATCTCCAGCGAAATATCGAGCGCCGCCACGGCCTCGTCAAGCTGGTACATCTTGCTGGCGCCGATGATAGGGCTGGTGACAGTGGGGCTGTGATGAACCCAGGCGAGGGCGATCTGCGCCGATGTGGTGCCGCGTTTCTTCGCGATATCCTGCACCACGGAGAGCACCTCGTAATCGGCATCCTGCCCGATCCGCATGGACTTGATCATGGCGTCGGAGCGCGACCGGGTAGTCTCCCCCTCCGCGCCCTTCTTCCGGTTTCCGGCAAGGAAGCCGCGCGCCAGCGGCGACCACGGAATGACGCCGATGCCCTGATCCGCGCAGAGCGGCAGCATCTCGCGTTCCTCCTCCCGATAGACGAGGTTATAGACATTCTGCATGGAGACGAATTTCGCCCAGCCGTTCCTCTTCGAGATGGAAAGCGCCTTCATGAACTGCCAGGCGAACATCGAGGAGGCGCCGATATAGCGGGCTTTCCCGGCGCGGACTACATCGTTGAGGGCCTCCAGCGTTTCCTCGATCGGGGTGTCATAGTCCCAACGATGAATCTGGTAGAGATCGACATAATCCGTGCCCAGCCGTTTCAGCGAATTATCGATGGAATGCAGGATATGCTTGCGCGAGAGGCCGCCGGTCAGCGGGCTTTTCCCCATACGGTTGAAGACTTTCGTGGCAATGACGATTTCATCGCGCCGCGCATAGTCTTTCAGCGCCCGGCCGACGATTTCCTCCGACGCACCAACGGAATACATATCGGCGGTATCGAAGAAGTTGATGCCATATTCCAGCGCCTTTTTGATGAAGGGGCGGCTTTCCTCTTCGGGCAGGACCCAGTCGCGCCAGCTCGGGTCGCCATAGGTCATGGTGCCAAGGCAAAGCTCGCTCACTTTCAGGCCGGTGTTGCCCAGTCTTTTCAGGTTCATTTTTATCTCCGCTACAGGATTTTCGAGAGTGCCGCGATCAGTTTATCGACGTCGGCGTCATTGTTAAAGAGGTGAGGCGTTACCCGGAGCGAGGAGCCGCGAACGGAGATGTAGATCTGGTCTGCCAGCAAACGCTCAAGCAGGTCCTTCGGCAAGCCGCCGTCGCGCCTGAGTCCCAGGAAATGCCCGGCGCGAAGGGAGGAGGGCAGCGGGATCAGGCCGAGGCTTTCGCATCTTCCGGCGATCTCCGTTGTGCGGACGTTGAGTGTTTCCTGGATATTCGCGACGCCCCACTCCAGCAGCTGTTCCAGCGCGGCAATGACCATCGGCATCTGGGCGAAGTTCGCCCGCTCCCCCATGTCATAGCGGCGCGCGCCGGGCTGGTAATCATCGGCATAATCAACAAGCCCGGCAAAATCCTCCGATCCTTTCCGGTTGAGCCAGTTATGCTCAAGCGGTTCCCCGTCCTGAAACGCCGACGAGGCATACATGAAGCCGACACTATAAGGACCGAGCATCCATTTATAGCAGGCGGCAACCAGGAAATCGGGCTTCACCCTTGCGACATCGATTGGCATCGCGCCGATGGACTGGGTGATATCGAGAACGAGCTTCGCCCCGACCGCGCGGAGCGCCGCGCCGATTACTTCCAGATCAAGGCGCGCGCCATCGGTCCAGTGGTTATGGGGCAGGGCGGCAACGGCCACATCCGCATCGATGGCGGCAAGGACGGCGGCGGTCCAGTCATGATCGGCGGGAGTTGGAAGGGTGATAACCTCCGCGCCGCTTTCCTTTGCCCGCTCCGTCCAGCAATAGACGTTGGACGGGAACTGCCCGTCCAGCAGCAGGATTTTCTGCCCCTTTTCAAGCGGGATATTCCTGGCCGCGATGGCAAGGCCGTAGGAGGCACTGGAAATGATGGCGATATCATCGGCACCCGCGCCCACCAGCGTCGCGAACAGACCCCGCGCGGTTTCCGATTCGCTGAAGAAATCCTCGGGGCGGATGATCCAGGGGTTCGATTTACGATCCACCCCCGCATGACCCGCCGTCCGCCCCGCCGTTAGCTGCGGCGACATATAGGCGCAATTGAAATAGGCGATATCGTCCGGGATATCAAAAAGATGGCGTTGGCAGGGAATCATGGAAAGTAACCTCGGGTATTATCATTTCCCCGCATTCTCCCGATCCCCACCGCCTTTGGCCAGCCCTTTATTGTCGTTGTGACAATTCTGCTATGGATTAAATAATTTGATACTTCTTTCAGCGATGGGAAGCGCTCTTGCATTGCAATCACTAATTGAGGATAGTTGTGTGTATGGAAGACGAAGAATATAGCACTGCTGTTTTTTACACGCGACTTTTCGCAATAATCTGCCTTGGTGCCTTACTTGGGTCTACTTTGCTTCAACCAGTAGTCATTATTTTCTATTTATGGGTGATGGAACTTAAGGAAGGTCCGGCCACGTTTATCGTAGGGGTTATCGGTTTTGGTGGTTTGATAGGAGCAACATTCTATAACGGGATGATTTCAAGAAGAATCCAAGAGGAAGAAAAACTGCACCAAGCAAGAAATAATGCCGCAATATTGGATGCCGAAATACTTTGTAAGATTGCTGCGCTATCCCGTGTGATTGAAAGGATTGAAAAATCTGATTCAGAAGATGTTTCGAGACAGTTGGAATTTGCAATAAAGGCTTACCCCGAGGCGTTCAATAATTTTACTTGCGAAAGTGATAAAGAGTATTTTGCTGGTTTCAATGTTGGAGTTGTACGGCAGATATTTTTGACTGCCACTGCTGCTACTAGCATGCAAACTATTGTTGAATATCTAATTACTGAAGATTTTGAAGAAGTTAATACGAATAAAGAAGCGTTTGTTAGGCAAGGAAAATTAGTTATTGAACGCAGTGTTGAAATTTTACGTAAGTTGAACCAAGATTTTAACCTTGATGTCGAACCTGCACGCAAAGCGCCTTTACAATAGAAATTTGCTCTATTTTTGAGAAATAATATTTTTCCAGCTCTCAAATAATTATTTTGATTCTGTCTCTATGGGGAAACAGATTGTCGTTATCGGGATATTTTCGTCGAGAAGGCGAAAATGCTGCGCCGATATCCGGCAAAATGCCGCAGTGCAAAATTTCCCGTTGACTTCCCTTTCGAAATTTTGTCTATGGACGGCGGGCCACATCCCCCCACCGGGATGCTCTAGACTGGAAGGTTTAGTTATTATGACAGTACAAATGCGTCCGGAGAGACGCCCTAACTCTCCCTTTTTCTCATCCGGCCCTTGCGCAAAGCGCCCCGGATGGTCCCTCCAAAATCTCGAAAATGCGTTTCTTGGCCGGTCTCATCGCGCAGGCGAAGGCAAGGCCAGGCTGAAAGCCGTGATCGATCAGCATCGGACGCTGCTCGGCATTCCCGACGATTATAAAATCGGGATTGTGCCGGGCTCCGACACCGGCGCGGTCGAGATGGCGCTCTGGTCGATGCTCGGCGCGCGGCCCGTCACCATGCTGGCGTGGGAAAGCTTCGGCTCCGGCTGGGCGAGTGATGTCGTCAAGCAACTCAAACTGAAAGATGCCGAGGTGGCCACCGCCGAGTACGGCGAGATCCCCGATCTTGCGGCCACCGACTGGTCCCGCGATGTCGTCTTCACCTGGAACGGCACCACATCCGGCGTGCGGGTGCCGAACGGCGACTGGATTTCCGATAAACGCGACGGCCTTGCCATCTGCGATGCGACTTCGGCCGTTTTCGCCATGGAACTGCCGTGGGAAAAACTCGATGTTGTCACCTGGTCCTGGCAGAAAGTGCTGGGCGGGGAGGCGGCGCATGGCATGCTGGTCCTGAGCCCACGTGCGGTTGAGCGGCTGGAAAGCTACACCCCTGAATGGCCGCTCCCCAAGATATTCCGCATGACCAAGGGCGGCAAGCTGATCGACGGTATCTTCAAGGGCGAAACCATCAACACCCCCTCCATGCTGGCGGTTGAGGATGCGCTGGACGCGCTCCAATGGGCGGAAAGCATCGGCGGCGGCAAGGGCATGATCGCCCGCACCGAGGCCAATGCGAAGGTGATTTCCGACTGGGTCGCGAAAACCGGCTGGGTGGATTACCTCGCGGCCGATCCGTCGATCCGCTCCACCACCTCGGTCTGTCTCAAGATCACCGATGACTGGTTCACGGCGCTCTCTGCGGAGGATCAGCCCAAGGCGGCGAAAGAGCTTGTCGCGATCCTTGAGAAAGAAGGCGCGGCGCTCGATATCGGGCATTACCGCGATGCCCCGGCAGGTCTTCGGATCTGGGCGGGCGCGACGGTGGAGAAAGCCGATCTTGAAACCCTGATGCCGTGGCTCGACTGGGGCTACGCGACACTCAAAAATACATTCCAGAAATAATCCTGAACGAAGGATCGATAAAATGGTCAAAGTCCTTATCTCTGACAAGATGAGCCCGCGCGCGGCGGAAATTTTCCGCGAACGCGGTGTTGAAGTAGACGAAAAACCCGGCATGACGCCGGAGGAACTGAAAGCCTGCATTGGCGAGTATGACGGCCTTGCCGTCCGCTCCGCCACCAAGGCGACCGCCGAGATTATTGCGGCTGCACCCAAGCTGAAAGTCATCGGCCGCGCCGGTATCGGGGTCGATAATGTGGATATTCCCTCGGCGACGGCGGCCGGTATCTGCGTGATGAATACGCCGTTCGGCAATGCCATCACGACCGCCGAACATGCCATCGCCATGATGTTTTCCCTCTCGCGTCATATCCCGGCGGCAAATGCGTCAACTCAGGCAGGGAAGTGGGAGAAATCCAAATTCATGGGGGTCGAGCTTTATGGCAAGACGCTCGGCGTCATCGGCTGCGGCAATATCGGCTCCATCGTCGCGGATCGTGCGGTTGGCCTTAAAATGAAGGTGGCCGCCTATGATCCGTTCCTCTCCCCGGAGCGGGCGCTGGAAATCGGTGTTGAGAAAATGGAGCTGGACGATCTTTTTGCCCGCGCCGATTATATCACGCTGCATACGCCGATCACCGACAGCACGCGCAATATCATCAACGCGAAGAATCTCGCCAAGATGAAACCCGGCGTGCGGATCATCAACTGCGCGCGCGGCGGTCTCGTGGTTGAGGAAGACCTGAAGGCGGCGCTGGAATCCGGCCATGTCGCCGGCGCGGCGCTGGACGTGTTCGTCGTGGAGCCCGCGAAGGAGAATATCCTGTTCGGACTGGAGAATGTGGTGACGACACCGCATCTCGGTGCCTCCACCGACGAGGCGCAGGTCAACGTCGCGATACAGGTGGCCGAGCAGATGTCCGATTACCTGCTTGTCGGCTCTGTCACCAATGCGCTCAACATGCCCTCCGTCACCGCAGAGGAAGCGCCGAAACTGAAACCCTATATGGAGCTTGCCTCGCAGCTTGGCAGCTTTGCCGGGCAGGTCACGGAAAGCGGGATCAAGAGCGTGCGGATCGAGTATGAAGGCGCGGCGGCAAGCCTGAATACCAGGCCGCTCACCTCGATCATAATCCAGGGACTGCTGAGCCCCCTGATGGACAGCATTAACATGGTCAATGCGCCGGTAGTTGCGAAGGAACGGGGGATCGACGTGACCGAAAGCTTTAACGACCGGGAAGAGGATTACCAGACCCTGATCCGCCTCTCGATCACGACCGAGCACCAGACACGCGATATCGCCGGAACCCTGTTCGGCGACAACCGCCCGCGCATCGTCAGCATCAAGGGCATCAATATGGAGGCGGAAATCGGCCCCCATATGCTCTATGTCACCAACCAGGACAAGCCGGGCTTTATCGGCGCGCTGGGCTCGGTTCTGGGCGATGCCGGGGTCAATATCGCGACATTCCATCTCGGCCGCCACAAACAGGACGGCGAGGCGATTGCCCTGATCGAGATAGATTCGGAACTTTCCCACGGGACGCTGGAAAATGTGTGCAACCTGCCGCATGTCGCCCAGGTCAAGGCGCTTAATTTCTAGGCGTAACTTACGGAAAATAATGCCTTCGGGCGATTACGAAAAAGCGGCGCTCAAAAAGTGCCGCTTTTTTGCTGTTCCTGTTGGCGACGGCGGGGAAATGTGCTTTATAGGCCCACGTAATGAATGACTATTCCGAAAAAGGCCTGCTGCCCGCCGGTTTGGCAGATATGCTCCCGCCTGCCGCTGCGCGTGAGGCCCGCATCAACCGTACCCTGATGGAGGTTTTTGCGAGCAATGGCTATCAGCAGGTAAAACCCCCGCTCATCGAGTTTGAGGAACATCTGCTGGAAGGGGCGGGCGCCGCGCTTACCTCGAAGATGTTCCGGGTGATGGATCCGGTATCGCATCGCATGATGGGTATCCGCACGGATATGACCCTGCAGATCGCCCGCGTTGCCACCACCCGCATGAAACAGGACCCGCGCCCCTTGCGCCTGTCCTATGCGGGCCAGGTTCTGCGCGTGCATGGAACCCAGCTCCGGCCGGAGCGGCAGTTTGCGCAGGCCGGGGTGGAACTGATCGGCCCGTCGGAAACCGCGGCGGATGCGGAACTGATCCTGCTTGCGGCGGAGGCGCTGAACGCGCTGGAAGTCGAGAAATTCTCCATCGACCTGACGCTTCCGACCCTGGTGCCAACCCTGTGTGAGGAATTGAATATTGATGACGAGACGGCAAAGTCCGCCCGCGACGCCCTCGATCACAAGGATGTGGCCGTGCTGGCAGACTTCGCAGCGCCGCTCTCAACGACCCTGATTGCCCTGCTGAAGGCATCAGGACCGGCGAAACAGGCAATCGCTGCCCTTGACGCCCTGTCCCTGCCGCCCGAGAGCGCGGCGCAGGTGGAGGGGCTTAAACGCGTGGTCGGGCAGCTGGAAAGTGCCGCGCCGGACCTGACATTGACCATCGATCCGGGAGAATATCGCGGGTTTGAATATCAGAAGGGCCTCAGCTTCACGGTCTTTGCCCGCGGTGTGCGCGGCGAACTTGGCCGCGGCGGACGCTATCTGCTGATGGACGGGGAACCCGCCTCCGGTTTCACGCTCTTCCTCGACAGCCTGATGCGGGCGGTCCCCCGGAAAGTGACCGATGACCGGCTGTATCTTCCCTTCGGTACGTCCCTTGAGACGGGGTACGGCTTGCGCCGCGACGGTTGGAAAACCGTAGCGGGACTTGCCCCGGAAAAGGATATCGAGGCGGAGGCCCGGCGCCTCCATTGTGGACATCTCTATGGCGCCGAGGGCGTCACGAAACTCTCCTGATTTAAAGAAGCATTCAAGGATACAGGATTATGGCGAACGTAGCGGTTGTTGGCTCCCAATGGGGTGACGAGGGCAAAGGCAAGATTGTCGACTGGCTGTCCCAGCGCGCGGATGTTGTCGTGCGTTTTCAGGGCGGGCATAACGCGGGCCATACCCTCGTCGTTGACGGAAAAGTCTATAAACTCAGCCTGCTGCCGTCCGGTATCGTGCGCGGCGGCAAGATTTCCGTGATCGGGAACGGCGTTGTCGTCGATCCCTGGGCGCTGGTGAAGGAGATTGAAACCGTGCGCGGGCAGGGTGTCACCGTCGATCATGACTCGCTGAAAATCGCCGAGAATGCGACGCTGATCCTGCCGCTTCATGGGGAGCTGGACGCGCTGCGCGAAGATGCAAGCTCCGCCGTCAAGATCGGCACGACCCGGCGCGGCATTGGCCCGGCCTATGAGGACAAGACCGCGCGCCGCGCGATCCGTGTCTGCGATCTCACCGATCCGGAGCTTCTGAAACGCAAAATCTCGACCCTGCTCGATCACCATAACGCGCTGCGCAAGGGGATGGGCGCGGAGCTGGTCGACGGTGACAAACTGCTCGCGCAACTCATTGAAATTGCACCGAAAGTACTGGAATTTTCCGATATCGTCTGGCGTCGCCTTGATGAGGCGAAGAAGGCCCGCAAACGCGTCCTGTTCGAAGGCGCGCAAGGGGCGATGCTCGACAATGATCACGGCACCTATCCGTTCGTTACCTCCTCCAACACGCTGGCCGGTCAGGCGGCAGTCGGCAGTGGCGTCGGTCCCGGCTCAGTCAATTATGTGCTTGGCATCACCAAGGCCTATACGACACGGGTTGGTGAGGGACCGTTCCCGACGGAACTCTTCGATGAGGTTGGCGAAGGACTGGGCAAGCGCGGCAAGGAATTCGGCGTCGTCACCGGGCGCAAGCGCCGCTGTGGCTGGTTTGATGCGGTGATGGTGCGTCAGGCCGTGAAAACCGGCGGCATTACGGGGATCGCGCTTACCAAGCTTGATGTGCTGGACGGTATGGATAAACTTAAAATCTGCGTCGGCTATGAGCTGAATGGCAAGAAAATCGATTATTTCCCGTCGAACATGGCGGATCAGGCGGCGGTAAAGCCGATCTATGAAACCATGGACGGCTGGAGCGATAGCACTTTCGGCGCCCGGAGCTGGGCCGACCTGCCCGCCGAGGCGGTGAAATATATCCGCCATGTCGAGGAACTGATCGAGGCGCCGGTCGCACTGCTGTCCACCAGTCCGGAACGCGAAGACACCATCCTCGTGCGCGACCCGTTCGAAGACTAGACGCGGGCCGTTTGGATGGTCAGGCATTCCCCTCAAATGGCATTGCTTGCTTTTGGGGGATTGCTGTCGCTCGCCGTCTGTATCGGTGTCAGCCGCTTCGTCTATACGCCGATCCTGCCCTTTATGGAGACCGGACTCGGGATCAGCAAACCCGATGCCGGGCTGCTCGCCTCGGCGAATTATCTCGGCTATCTGCTGGGCGCGATGTTTGGTATCCGCCAGAACCTGCCCGGCAGCCCACGGCGCTGGTTCCTCACCTCGCTGGTGACATGCGCGCTGACCACCCTTGCCATGGGGCTGACGACAAGTTTCGAGATTTTCCTCATCCTTCGCCTCGTCGGCGGTGTGACATCGGCTTTGGTCATGGTGTTCGGCTCCACCCTTATCCTCAGCCGTCTCGCGGCAAATAACCGCTCCGGCCTGACGGCGCTTCATTTCGCGGGCGTCGGGACCGGGATCGCGCTCTCGTCGGTACTGATCATCGTGGTGGAGGCCCTGAATATGGGCTGGCAGGGCATGTGGATCGCCTCCGGCGTCCTGTCGCTTATCCTTGTGCCGCTGATATTCCATCTTGTCCCCCCGGTATCGGAGACCGGCGCTGCCGCGGCGGCCGTGCCACCCCTCAGATACAGCCGTCCGCTCAAGGCCCTGATCCTGTCCTATTTCCTGCTCGGGGTCGGCTATATCATCACGGCGACCTTTCTTTCGACCCTGGTTCGCCAGATACCGGAAGTGCAGTGGATGCAGTCCTATATCTGGCTCATAGTCGGGCTCGCTGCCATGCCGTCCGTCGCGTTCTGGAGCTGGATCGGCGCCTATGTCGGCAACAGCCGGGGCTATGCCATTGCCGCCTTCGCGATGGCGGTCGGCGTGAGTGCGAGCGTGCTCGGAGACGGGCCGATAGTTCTCTCCCTCGCGGCCATTCTTCTTGGCGGGACATTCATGGGAATGACCGCCCTTGGCCTTGTCGAGGCGCGGAATATGGTGCCCGATCATGCCCGCCAGATCCTTGCGGTGATGACCCTCGCGGTCGGAATCGGACAGATTGTCGGACCGGTTTTTGCCGGGTTTGTCCATGGCATTTTCGGAGATTTCGTCATGGCCTCTCTGATTGCCGCCGCCGGGATTGTCGTCGCCGGCCTGTTGATGTGGCGAAAGCCCGCGAGTCCAGCCAGTTCAGGCCTGTAATACGGGCCGAATTTAACCGCATATTAACGCGCAGTTGCGACACTTCAGTCCTGATTTTAACAAGACGGATTGAATCGACGCAAGATGACCTTTGCCGAGACACTGGATACAGAACCGGAACCGGTGGCCCAGGGCCAGAATGCGGTGTTGCGGGGTCGTTACCGGATCGATCTGGCCCGGCGTCTCGATTTTCTTGGATCCGGCGCGAATATGGTAGTTCAGGCGTCTGATTCGCAGGATCCGAGCGCAGAATATTTCGCCGTCATTTCAAGTCCTTACAGCCTGCTCCGGCAGCGGCTGGCGGAGCGGATGAGCGAAAGCCTCATTCCGGGGATGGTAGAGCTTATGGCGCGCGGTGTCGTGCCGTTTTCGGAAACGGATAGTCGTTATGTTTCCGTTTTCGATATGGTACGCGGTGGCCCTTTCTTCAACGCGGCCAATGGCCCGGTGACGGAAAAGCAGATTTTCGATCAAGTCCTGCCGCCGGTTACCCAGTGCCTTGCCGCCTTGCATAAAGTGAAGCTGACCCACCGCGGCATTCGCGCCGACAATCTTTTTTTCGCCGATGAGGCGCGCCAGGAAATCCTGCTGGGGGAGTCGATTACATCGGCCCCGGGTGCGGATCAGCCCATGGTTTATGAACCGCTCGAAAGTGCGATGGCGCATCCCATGGCCCGCGGGGAGGGTGTTCCGGCGGATGATATCTATGCGGTTGGCGTCCTGATCGTGCATCTTCTGGGCGGCGCGCTTCCGGCGGCGGACATGAGTGCCGACGAGATTTTTGACGGCAAGATCAATAACGGGAGCTTCGCCTTCCTGACAGACAGCATGACCCTGTCGCAGCGTGTCAGCGATCTTCTGGCGGGGCTGTTGCAGGATGATCCGCGAGTACGCTGGAGCGCGGAGATGCTCGTCAACTGGCGGGATACGATAAAAGACACACCGCGTCGCGGACGGGGCGACCGGCGCGGCTTCAGTAAGCTGTCCTTCGGCGAGGAGGAATATAACTCGCCCCGCCTTCTCGGCCAGGCGATGCGGGCAAAGCCGATGGCGGCGGCGGAACTTCTGAAAAACGGCCAGCTCGCGAAATGGGTGAAAAGCTCCCTGCGGGATGAGGAGATAACGACCAAGATCTCCTATATCAAGATGAGCGCAGCCGGCGCCCCGAGCGGCCAGAAGCGCAACGCCACCACGGCCGTTGCCCAGGCAACCCATCTGCTGGATCCGGATGGTCCGTTCTGGTTCGACGGCGTCGTCTTCTCCCTTGGCGGCGTTGGGAGCCTGTTGCTCTGGGCCTTCCAGGAAGACGATATGGAACTGAAGAAGACGCTGTCGGAACTGTTTGAAAGCGGGATGCTGATCAATATCGTTGCGGATGAATCCGGCGGCGGTAAAGGGCGTCGTTTCGACTGGATATCCGAAGCCGAGCTCCTCAGCTGCATGGAGCATATGAGGCGAAAAAAGGATCCCGGCTTTGGCCTCGAACGCTGTCTCTATCAGCTTAACCCGCTGACCCCGTGCCTCAGCCCGATAGTATCGGGATATTACGTGAGGAATGTCCGGGATTTTATTGAAGTTGCAGAGAAAAAGCTCATTTCCGCAAACGGACAGGCCAATCCGTTTGATCGTCATGCGGCGGGGTTTATCGCGGCAAGAACGCGGGGAATCGATAAGTTCCTGCAACCGCCTTCAGGCAGTGCGCCCGGAAGTGCGGCCCATGCTCTCATCGAGCTGAAATTATTTGCGCGGTTGCAGTCCGGCACCCATCCGGTGCCGCTTCCGGGGTTTTGCCGTTGGGCTGAGGAATTGTTGAGGCCGGTATTCGGCATGATCATGTCGCGGTTGCGCCGCGAGGTCGTCAACCAGCGATTCCAGATCGCGAAGAAGAGCGGCTCTCTCATCGAAGTGTTGCAGGCGACGGATATCGAACGCCAGCTCGCTGCCGATGCCCGTGAATATCAGGGTGCGCTTGCCACGGCGGCCAATGCGGACCGTATGGTCGCGTATCTTGCCGGAGCGACCGAGCAACGTCGGCATGAGGCCGCCCATTACGGGGGGTGGATCACGTCGGTTCTTGCTATTACGTCACTGGTGACCAGCATGGTCTTTTCAGCCCTTTATTTTATCGGATAACGACATGGCAAAAGAGGCAAGGCAAATTGTGGGAGGCACGGACGGCAAAGCGGGCAAGAATCTCGCGCTTTTCTGGGTGCTGGTTCTCTCCGGTTTGGGTCTGGTGTTCGCGCCGCCGTCGATGCTTATCCTGATGGCGGGCATGATCCCGAGCCTGGTGGCGATTTTGCTGAAGACCGAGCGCACCGGCGCCCTGGCGGCGATGCTGGCGTTCAATCTGGCTGGCGTCATTCCGGTAATCGGCATCCTGTGGGAGCGCGGGCAGACATTCAACGAGGCGTTCAAGCTCCTTTCCGATGTGTATATGTGGCTGGCCATGTTCGGCGGTGCCGGGATCGCGGTTTTTCTCGCCTGGGCTGTTCCGGTTGTCGTATTTTCCGCCTATGAGCTGCAGGCGAAGGCGAATATCGCCAGACTGGAAAAACAGCGCAGCAAGCTTATCGAGGAGTGGGGCGGGCAGTTTGTCACCGACATGAAGGAATATTCGCAACGCTGACGCTGGGGTCAGTCCCTGATTTCAACCTCAGCCCTTTTCACACTGGAAATGCGTCGACCGTTTCGGCATAGTCCCGTCTTGCATATTCATTAAAGGAAAGAAAAACAATGACAGGGCATGTGTACTGGATATTCCAGCTGGAGATCAAGACCGGCGAATATGAAAATTTCGAGAAGCTCATGGCGGAAATGGTCGACGCGACAAAGGCCGATGAGCCCGGCGCGCTCAATTACGAATGGTCCGTGAGTGAGGACAGCAAAACCTGCCATATCCTTGAACGGTTCGAAAATTCCGATGCCGCGCTGGTCCATATGGGCAATTTCGGCAGCAAGTTCGCGGGCCGCTTCATGGAAGTGCTGACCCCGAAAGTCGTGACGGTCTATGGCGGTCCGTCCGACAAGGTGTTGAAGGGACTTTCGCGGATGGGCGCGGTCCATATGCCCTCGGTCGGCGGTTTCTCGCGCTAAACCGCAACTTTCAGGTCATGAAAAAGGCGCCGCCGGTGAGGGCAGGCGCCTTTTTAATGTGCGTGGAGGGTGGTTTAGTTCAGCCGCTCTTCCATGACTTTCGATTTCATCGCCCGTTGCAGTTTCTCGAACGCGCGGACTTCAATCTGCCGGACCCGTTCGCGGCTGATGTCATATTCCTGGCTCAGCTCTTCCAGCGTGAGCGGATCTTCGCGCAGGCGACGTTCGGTCAGGATATGACGTTCGCGTTCGTTCAGGCATTCCATTGCGACTTCCAGCATCGCCCGGCGGCTTTTCAGCTCCTCGCTCTCCGCGTAAACCGTTTCCTGGTTTGGTGTGTCGTCTTCAAGCCAGTCCATCCACTCGCCTTCGCTGTCGGCGCGCATCGGGGCGTTGAGGCTATGATCCGGCGCAGTCAGGCGACGGTTCATATTGATCACTTCATCCTCGGACACGCCGAGTTTCTTGGAAATGGTCTTGACCTGCTCCGATGTCATGTCGCCTTCGTCAATGGCCTCGATCTGGCCCTTGATCTTGCGAAGATTGAAGAACAGCTTCTTCTGCGCCGCGGTCGTCCCCATTTTCACGAGGGACCAGGTCCGCAGGATATATTCCTGTATCGCCGCGCGGATCCACCACATGGCGTAGGTGGAGAGGCGGAAGCCTTTTTCGGGTTCGAACCGCTTGACCGCCTGCATCATCCCGACGTTCCCCTCGGAGATCAGCTCGGCAATCGGCAAGCCGTAGCCGCGATAGCCCATGGCGATTTTGGCGACCAGTCGAAGATGGCTCGTCACCATTTTATGGGCTGCTTCCGTATCGTTGTGATCCTTCCACGCCTTCGCCAGCATATATTCCTCTGACTGCTCCAGCATGGGGAATTTGCGGATTTCCTGAAGATAGCGTGACAGACCGCCTTCCGGCGTCAATACGGGTAAAGTTGATGTAGTCATATTCAGGACCCTCTCTCTTTTCTGGCACCCGGTTTTCGTCGTTCAAGACGCCCAAAAATCGAGCCCGATTCCAATTCCTGTCTACTCGGGGTTGGTTTTTTTGCGGCAAAATCGGGTGTTACCCCCGGAATGCGTTGACCAGTCCCCTCATATCAGATGGTAAATCTACCTCGAATTTCAAGCGCTTGTCTGTGACGGGGTGCACAAAACCGAGGGTTTCGGCATGCAGGGCCTGACGGGCGAAGGAATGGATAATCTCCTGCCGGTTTTCGGGCAATGTGCCGATGCGGCTCCGTTTCGGGCGGCTATAAAGTGGATCGCCGACAAGGGCATGGCCGATATGCGCCATATGAACCCGGATCTGGTGAGTCCGGCCGGTTTCCAGCTCGCAGGCAACCAAGCCCGCGATATCGGCGAAATTCTCCTCCAGCCGGTAGCGGGTCGTTGCCGTCTTGCCGCCCTGTGTCACCACGGCCATGCGCTTGCGGTTATGCGGATCGCGGCCGATGCTTTGCCTGATTTCACCGCTCGCCGGATAAACCCGCCCCCAGACGACCGCGCGGTATCGCCGCTCGATATCATGCGTCGCGAACAGGGTGGCGAGGCCCTGATGTGCGGCGTCATTCTTCGCGGCGACCATCAGGCCGCTGGTGTCCTTGTCGATCCGGTGAACAATGCCGGGGCGCTTCACACCGCCGATACCCGAGAGGCTGTCGCGGCAGTGATGAAGGAGGGCATTGACCAGCGTGCCGGACCAGTTGCCCGCCGCGGGATGCACCACCATTCCCGCCGGTTTGTTGAGAACGACCAGATGCTCGTCCTCAAAGACGATCTCCAGCGGGATATTCTCCGGTTCCGGCTCGCTCGGCGTCGCGTCCGGCACCGTGACGTCATAGATTTCCCCGGCCCGCACCCGCCGCGACGGATCGGTCACGGGCACGCCTTCGAGAGTGACCATGCCGTCCTTGATCAGGGGCTTGATCCGGCTGCGCGAGAGGTCCGCCAGCGAGGCCGTCAGCAGCCGGTCGAGCCGGGCGCCGTCGTCGCCACTCAAAACTTCAACTTGATGTAGACCCTCAATGAATGGCATAAAAATGAACCAGAATTATTCGTAAACTTATAAGGCGTCACCATGTCAGACCAGACAGACCCGGAGCGCGGTCCAAATCTTACCTTGTTGAAATGGATTGTCGGGATTCTCGGCTTTCTGATCGTCCTGTTCGCTGGCATCATAGGCGTTACCATATTTATGCGCCTGACGGCAACGGAAACCGATTCTCTGATCAATGATCCGAAAATGGCCGAAAAGGCGGAAGTAAGCCGCAGCGGCGGCGTCTCGCTTGCCGCCTTTGGCGATATCCGCCTCCCCATACCGGACGACATGGATGTGATCAGCCTGTCATCGGGATCGGAGCGGCTGTTCGTCACGCTTGGAACCGAGGGCGCGGCGCGGCTTATCCTGGTGATCAGCCTGACAGACGGCAAGGTGCTCGGCAGCTTTAATCTGGAAAAAGACGGCATCCAGTAACCCGCATGTCAGAAAATCCCGCTCCCGGCAACGGAACAAACAAGAAGAGGTCGCATGTTGAAAAATGTCCCGGTTGTTAATTTTGCAAGCGATAATGCGGCCCCGGTCGCGCCGCAGATCCTCTCCGCCATCCAGAAGGTCAATGCGGGCCCGGTCCTGAGCTATGGCAATGACCCGTTTACCAAGCGGGTCGAGGAGAAGCTTAAGGGTATTTTCGATTGCGACCTTCGGGCCTTTCCGGTTGCCACGGGAACCGCCGCCAATGCGCTTGGCCTGGGCGTTCTGGTGCCGCCCTATGGCGCGATCTACTGCCATGAGCTGGCCCATATCGACAAGGATGAGTGCGGCGCGCCGGAATTCTTTACCGGCGGCGCGAAACTTGTCCCGCTGGCGGGTGAGGGGGGCAAGCTGAGGGCAGACGAGCTGGAGCAGGTCATCGCCGGGGCGGGCGCGGGAAATGTCCATCATGTGCAGCCCGCCGCCATTTCCCTCACCCAGGCGACGGAATGCGGCACTGTCTACCGCCCCGACGAGATCGCCGAGATTGCCATCGTCGGGCACAAGCGCCGCCTCTCAATGCATATGGATGGCGCGCGCTTTGCCAACGCCGTGAAATTCCTGGGCTGTGCGCCTGCTGATATCACCTGGCGCGCCGGGGTGGACGTGCTCTCCTTCGGGGCGACGAAAAACGGCGCGATGGGGGCGGAGGCGGTCATCTTCTTCGATATGGACAAGGCGCGGGAGTTCGAGTTCCGCCGCAAGCGCGGCGCGCATCTTTTCTCCAAAATGCGCTATCTTTCCGCCCAGCTGGATGCCTGTCTGACCGATAATCTCTGGCTCGACCTTGCGGGCAATGCCAATAAAATGGCGGTCCGGCTCGCGGAGGAAATCTCCCGGCTAAATGGCGCGGAAGTTCTCTATCCTGTTGAAGCCAATATGATTTTCGCGAAGCTTCCGGAGGTGGCGCTGGAATGCCTGGCGGTCTCCAACATCCTCTATTATCGCAACGGGCGGGACGAGGACGGGGAGGTCCGGCTGGTCACGTCCTGGAACACACAGGAACAGGATATCGATCATCTGCTGAAGGTCATCGCCTGATCCTGAGGACCGGACGCGCAGAAAATTTGTCTCGATATTTGCTTTCGCGCGCATCACCCGTTATTCAGGGCAGGGTTTTTGGCAAGCGACTAACAGGACAGGCGGAACGTGAACAGCATCCAGGATTTTTGGGAAATCGTCAAAGAAGTCTGGCACTATGGCTATCAGGGGATTGATTTCAGCTCCCTGATCACGGCCCTCGGGATTATTCTGCTGGCACTGCTGATGCGCGGGATTTTTACCCGCTTCGTGATCAACCGCATTATCCGCTGGGCCCAGAAGTCGGAGAGCAGGATCGATGACCAGCTCGTTCTGGCGCTGAGGGGCCCGATCCGCTTTATCCCCGTGGTCCTCGGTGTTTACTTTGCGCTGGAGATTCCCGGCTTTGGCGATGACGAGGAATTCTCCGTCACTACCGGGCAGATCGTCCGGTCCCTTATCGTTTTCAATATTTTCTGGGGCCTTTACTGCGCGATCAGCCCGCTGACCTTCCTGCTGGGCAAGCTGGAGGAACTCTTCTCGACCGAGATGGTCAATTTCCTCGTCAAGATCATGAAGGGTCTTGTCGTTGGCCTTGGCGCGGCGACGGTGCTGCAGCTCTGGGGGATTGAGGTCGGGCCGGTCATTGCCGGTTTCGGGATCGTCGGTGTTGCTGTCGCGCTGGGTGCGCAGGACCTGTTCAAGAACCTGATCAGCGGCTTTCTGATCCTTGCTGAAAAACGGTTCAAGGCCGGGGACTGGGTGCTGGTCGAGGGTGTGGTCGAGGGGATCGTCGAAAAAATCGGCTTTCGCTCCACCATGATCCGCCGGTTCGACAAGGCGCTCTCCATCGTGCCGAACGCAACCTTCGCCGATCGGGCGGTGACCAACTTTTCCGAGATGACCTATCGCCGGATATACTGGAAAATCGGCGTTGAATATTCAACTTCTGTTGCGCAACTCCAGGAAATCACGGAGAAAATCCGTGACTACCTGATCGGCAACAAAGATTTCGCCCAACCGAACGAGGCAACGATGTTTGTCGTCACTGACAGCTTCAATAGCAGCAGCATCGATATCATGATCTATTGCTTTACCCGGACGACCGTCTGGGGTGACTGGCTCGATATCAAGCAGGATTTGGCTTATTCCATCAAGGGCATTGTCGAGCAGGCGGGAACCGGTTTCGCCTTTCCATCCATGTCCATTTACCGCGGTATCGGCGCGGAGGAACCGGATCCCTTCGTTCCGCCGAGTGGCTATAAAAGCGGTCACGGCCCGGAAGCGATTGGCAATGGCGACGGGGACGAGGGGCGTTAGGGCGCAGCTATCGCCGTCTTGACGATGATATATTCGAATTCGGTGTCTGTTTTCGTTTCCTTTTCAAGAAGATAGCCGCTGACATGGCAGAAATGGCGAAAATCGATGACGGAGGCCGGATCGGTCGCGATGACCCGGAGCCGCTCCCCCTCTTTCAGGGATTTGAGCACTTTTCTGGCTTTCAGCACCGGGAGCGGGCAGTTCAGGCCGGAGGTGTCGAGAAAATGCGGGGTTTCTGCCATTTCTTCCTTCATTCCGGCAAAAATGAGCGGGTGCCGGTTCCCGCAAAATAACCGTCCCCCTGCCTCGGCGCAACCGGCGATTTTCCGCCCGGCGGAACCTGCCTCCGGGTCATTAAATTAACCTTTTCTACATTCTCTTCTGCCAGAATTTACGGTCAGGGACTGTCCCATGAATTTCAGGATTTTTATGGCCTCAGCAAAAGACAAGATAAAGATACAGAACGGGATCGGGCATCGATCGGAAATCAACCCCGACTACTTCAATCAGGGCAGATCATTCGAGCCTGAAAAGCCGGGCGTCGACCCGGTGACCGTCAAGCATTATGAAATTGGCGAAGCAACCGGTTTCCTGAGACCCTTTGGCAAGACTTACCGCGAAGCGCTTGAAAACCTTATCACCGGCAGCATCCAGATTATCGGCCTTGACGAGGTAAAGGCGCAATATGCCGAGCAATGGGGAAAAATCCGGCATAATGTGATGGAAATCGCCGATGCCTTCCTCAGCCGCAAACTCAGTCGTCATGATATCTTCGTTCCGCTGGACGAAGGGCATTTCGCGCTGCTGTTCGCGGAGGCGACGCGCGAACAGGCGCTTGAGAAATCAAAAACCATCGCGCGGGACCTGGTGAACAAGCTGTTCGGCGAGTTGCCGGGCGGAGAGCTGATCTCGGTCGAGGCGGCAATGCTGGAGATCGGCGATTTCGACGGTCTTGACAGAATCCGCTCCCTCGAAGGGCTGGTCAAATGTTTCCGCGAGGCGATCAGCAAGGCGAAGGAGCGCGAATCCTGCAGCTTTCAGGAACGGGAAGCCGAGCTGAATGTGCGGTTTCGCCCGCTCATCAACTGCCACAAGGGCTTTGTCGGCCTGTATGAGGCCGTCAGCATGACCGAGACGGACGGTGAACAGGAGGATTTCACCGCCAATGATCCGCTGTTTAACGGCTCCCCGCGGCTTCGGGCGGAAATGGATTGCGTGATCCTGCGCGAGGTTGGCACGGTCCTTAAAAAGCTTGGCGGTCCCGGCAACAAGCCGGTGATTTTCCTCTCTGTCCATTTCGAGACACTGGCCAACAGCTATTTCCGCGGCAAATATGCCCGGCTTCTCGCCTCCCTGCCGCACTATACGGAGCGGCACCTGATCCTCAATGTGCAGGATATTGCGCCCGGTGTGCCCAACAGCCGCTATCGCCAGATTTTTACGTCCTTGCGTCAGCTTGTTCTCGGCTTCACCTTCGAGGTCGGACCGCATTGGTCGGACTTCGCGGCGATCCGCGACCTGCCGATACTGGCGATGACGCTCGCCGGTCATGAAAGCCTGGAACTGTCCGAGATTGAGACCCTGTTCACCCGGGCCCGGAAAAACGGGAAGAAATGCGTCTGGCGGTCGCTCGATAATGACAGGCTGGCCCGCGCGGCCTTCAAGATGAAAGTCGATTATGTGAGCGGGCCGATTTTCGGAGCCGCCCAGTCAGCCCCCGCCAAACCCTTCACTCTGCCCGCTTAAGCACCGCCGCCATCTCGATATGCGGGGACCACAGGAACTGGTCGACAGGCCGCACGGGGCCAAGGCGGTATCCACCGGCGATCAGCAGGGCGATATCGCGCGCAAAAGTTACCGGGTTACAGGATATCGCGACGACTTTCGCAACCTCGCTTTTCGCGATTTCCCCGGCCTGCGCCTTCGCCCCGGCGCGCGGCGGATCGAACAGCAGCCCGTCGTAATTATTCAGCTCATCGGGCAATAACGGCCGGTGGAAGAGGTCGCGCCGCTCCGTGGTGACGGGGCGAATGGCGCGGTTGGCCGCCGCTTGCAGGCCGCTTGCCAGTTCCTCATCCCCCTCCACAGCATGAACCCTTGCGAATTGGGCGAGGGGGAAGGTGAAGCTGCCAACCCCGGCAAACAGATCAAGGATACGGGTTGCCCCTGTAAGCGCCTCTGTTGCAAATGTCGCTAGCGCCTGTTCCCCGTCCGCGCTCGCCTGCAGGAAACCGCCGGGAGGCAGCGTCACCTCGACATCGGCAAGCGACACCTCGGCGGGAAGGCGGGCGGAAACAACCTCGGGCGCCATCGCCGGATTGCGCCGCCATGACAGTCGCGACAGGGCATTCTCGCTGGTAAAGGTCGCGAGGGCCTCCCGTGTCTGCAGGTCAAGCTCCTTCTCGGCGGTGATCATCAGGTCGGGGCCGTTGTTCGTCACCGTTGCCATGACCTTCGCCTCGCTGTTGCGCGGCAGGATCGCGGGCAGCATCGCCCGGAGCGGCTTGACCAGCGCGAGCAGCTCCGGCGCCAGCAGGGGACAGTCGCCGACATCGAAAATCTGGTGGCTGCGGCGCAGATGAAACCCGACCATCACGCCTTTCTTGCGCTTGGCGGCAATGAATTCGACGCGGCGGCGGCTGCCGGGCGGGCTGGTAAGGGTCGGAAGGACCTCGGCATCGCTGATCCCGGCCATGGAGAGGCAATCGACAATTTTCTGGCGTTTCCACTCGGCGGTGAAATCCGGTGTCAGATGCTGCGTTGCGCAGCCGCCGCAAAGTCCGAAATGGCGGCAGGCGGGCTTTATGCGATCCACGCCGGGAGTGATGATCTCCTCCCGCGTGGCCGTCAGGCCATTGCCCCGCGCCTCTCCCGATGTTGCGATGATCCGCTCGCCGGGAGCGGTGAACGGGACGTAATAGGTCTGGCCGTCCAAAATGGCGACGCCATCGCCGCTGGCGCCGATATGATCGATGACAAGCTCAACCGTCATGGCGTGCCCCAGTCAGGAATTCCCGGTTGCCGTCCGATCCCGGTATCGGGCTGTCGGTCGTCCCGAGGGAGCGCCAGCCGGGAAGCGTCTCTATCCATCGCTCCAGATCAACGGGAACGCTATCGGCCAGTCCTGCATCGCGAACGATGCCGCCTTTGCCGACATTGCCTTTTCCCACCTCGAACTGCGGTTTCACGAGGGCGAGAAGATGGGCGCCGGGGGCCGCCAGCTGAAGCACGGCGGGAAGCGCTTTTCTGAGCGAGATAAAGCTCACATCCGCGACGATCAGGTCAAGCGGCTCCGGGATCTGCTCAACCGTAAGATCGCGGGCATTCGTCTTTTCAAGATTGATGACGCGGCGATCCTCCGCAATCTCCGGGACAAGCTGGCCATGGCCGACATCGACCGCATAAATCCGCGCCGCGCCGCGCATCAGCAGGACCTGGGTAAAGCCGCCGGTGGAGGCTCCGATATCGGCGGCGATCCGTCCCTCGGCATCAACCCTGAAATGATCGAGGGCCCGGATCAGCTTATGCGCGCCGCGCCCGACCCAGTTGATATCCGGCATATCAACAGTGAGTTCCATTTCGGGCGTGACTTTTCGGGTCGGTTTTGTAATGACAGCCCCGTCGATGGAAACCCGTCCTTCCGCGATCAGGCTCTGGGCGCGGGCACGGCTCTTGACGAGGTCACGGGCGACCAGCGCGAGGTCAAGCCGTTGCGGGGTATCGGTCATGGGGCGGGCCTAGAGAGCGGAGCGGTTGCGGGTCGTTGCCGTCTCCACCCCGAGCGCGGAGAGGGCTGCCTTCACGATCTGCCCATGGGTGAGTCCGGCCTGTTCGTACATCTCCTCAATTTTGTTCTGGTCGATGAAGATATCCTTCATGCAGAGCGGACGGACCTTGAGCCCGTTATCAAGCAGGCCGTTGAGGGCGAGGAATTGCAGGACATGGCTGCCGAAACCGCCGATGGCGCCTTCTTCCACCGTGATCAGCACATCATGATGCGTCGCCAGCTTCCCGATCAGCGCATTATCGAGCGGCTTGCAGAAGCGGGCGTCGGCGACCGTGGTGGAGATGCCTTTTGCCTCCAGTTCCTCCGCCGCGAGAAGGCTTTCTTTCAGCCGCGTCCCGAAGGAAAGAATGGCGACCTTGTCGCCCTGCTTTATGACGCGGCCCTTGCCGATCTCAAGAACCTCGCCTTCTTCGGGCATCTCAACGCCGACGCCTTCGCCGCGCGGATAGCGAAAGGCGCAAGGCCCGTCGTCATAGGCGGCGGCGGTGGCGACCATATGCTTCAGTTCCGCCTCATCCGAAGGCGCCATGACCATCATGTTGGGGAGCGTTGCGAGGTAGGTGATATCGAAACTTCCGGCGTGAGTTGCGCCATCCGCCCCGACAAGCCCGGCGCGATCAAGCGCAAACCGCACGGGTAGGTTCTGGATTGCCACGTCATGCACCACCTGGTCATAGGCGCGCTGCAGGAAGGTGGAATAGATCGCCACAAACGGCTTCAGCCCCTCCGTTGCCATGCCGGCGGCGAAGGTGACGGCATGCTGTTCGGCGATCCCGACATCGAAGCAGCGGTCGGCGAATTCGCTGGCGAACTGGTCAAGGCCGGTGCCGTCCGGCATGGCGGCAGTCACGGCGACGATCTTGTCGTCTTTACGCGCTTCAGCGATCAGGCTCTGGGCAAAAACCTTGGTGTAGGAGGGGGCATTCGGCGTTGCTTTCGCCTGCGCGCCGGTGATCACATCGAATTTGGAGACGCCGTGATATTTATCCGCCGCCGCCTCGGCCGGGGGATAGCCCTTGCCCTTTTGCGTCACGCAATGGATCAGGATCGGACCATATTTCGATTCCCGCGCGTTCTTCAGCACCGGGATCAGATGTTCGAGGTTATGGCCGTCGATCGGCCCGACATAATAAAAGCCGAGTTCCTCAAACAGGGTGCCGCCGGTCATCAGGCCGCGCGCGAATTCCTCCGCTCGCCGTGCCGTGCGCTCCAGCGGATCGGGGAGGAGGGAGGCGACCTGCTTGGCAAGCTCCCGGAGATTGCGGTAAGGCTTGCCCGACAGCAGCCGCGACAGATACGCGCTCATGGCCCCGACAGGCGGCGCGATGGACATGTCGTTATCATTGAGGATGACGATCTGCCGCGCGTCCATGGCCCCGGCGTTATTCATCGCCTCATAGGCCATCCCGGCGCTCAAGGCCCCATCACCGATGACCGAAACCACGTTGTTTTTCCGCCCCTGAAGATCACGCCCGACCGCCATGCCGAGCCCGGCCGAGATCGAGGTGGAGGAATGGGCCGCGCCGAACGGGTCATACTCACTCTCGGCGCGCTTGGTGAAACCGGAAAGCCCGCCCGGCTGGCGCAGGCTGCGGATACGGTCGCGCCGCCCGGTCAGGATCTTGTGCGGATAGCATTGATGGCCGACATCCCAGATCAGCCGGTCTTCGGGCGTGTTGAAGACATGATGCAGCGCAACGGTCAGTTCCACCACGCCGAGCCCGGCGCCGAGATGCCCGCCGGTGACGGAGACCGCATCGATGGTTTCACGGCGGAGTTCATCGGCTAGCTGCACCAGTTCGGGCAGGGACAGGTTCCGCATGTCCTTTGGAAATGCGACCGTGTCCAGTAAGGGGGTATCCGGTTTTCTTGTCATTTACTCACCCGTACTCAATTACGCCGTTCAATCGCGAAGCGGGCGGCATGCCGCAGCAGGTCCGCCTTCGGCCCGAAGCTGTCCAGATGGGCGATTGCCTGATCGACCAGCATGGCGGCATGGGCGCGGGTCTCCTCCAGTCCCAACAGGGAAACGAAGGTCACCTTGCCTGCGGCGGCGTCCTTGCCGGTCGCCTTGCCCATCTCCTCCGGACTTCCTTCCGTATCCAATATGTCATCTGCAATCTGAAAGGCCAGCCCTAAATCATGGGCGTAGGCCTTGAGCGCCTGGGCTTGCGGCGGGGAGGCATGGCCGAGAATGGCGCCCGCCTCGCAGGCGAAGGTGATCAGGGCGCCGGTTTTAAGCTGTTGCAGGCGGGTAATGGTGAGGATGTCGATATCATCGCCGTCCGCATAGATATCCATCGTCTGTCCGCCTGCCATGCCGCGCATACCGATGGCGCGGGCCAGCTGCGAGACCAGCTTTATCCGCACCTCGGCCGAGGAATGGGTCTTCGGATCGCCGAGAATCTCGAAGCCGAGGGATTGCAGCGCATCGCCCGCCAGAACCGCCGTCGCCTCGTCAAACTTCTTATGCACCGTCGGTTTTCCGCGGCGCAGGTCATCATCATCCATGCAGGGCAGGTCATCATGGATGAGGGAATAGCAATGGACGACTTCAATCGCCGAGGCGACGCGCGTCGAATGCAGGCGCGGGACGGCGAACAGATCGGCAGCCTGGATCACGAGGAAGGCGCGAAGACGCTTGCCGCCGGACAGAACCGAGTAGCGCATGGCTTTGTAGAGCTGCTGTTCCAGCCCCTCATTCAGGGGCAGGAGCTCACGCAGTTCCCGGTCCATCAGATCGGCGGTCTGACGGAGGGCCTTGGCAAAATCACTTTCCATATTATTGTCTCAAATCCTGGACGTGCATGTCTATTCAATGTTTGCCGGTTCAACCGACAGGTTGCCGTTCTTGCCGACGATCTTGTCGACCCGCTCCTGCGCGTTTCTAAGCTTGCCCTCGCAATGCTGTTTCAGCAGGGAGCCGCGGGTATAGATATCGATCGACTGGTCAAGCTCGACCTGCCCGGAATCGAGCTTCTCAACGATCTGTTCCAGTTCCTGCAAGGCTTCCTCGAAGCTCATCTTGGCAATATCGGCAGGGATTTCCTGACTTTTCGTTTCAGACATGATTTCTCCTTTGCCACCTTATACCCTTCTCTTAGGTCCGGAGCAACGCTTTCACATGGGCATCGACCCCCTCGGCCAGCCCTTCAAGGTCATAGCCGCCCTCAAGGACGGAGACGAGCCGTCCGTCGCAATGTTTGTCGGCAATGGCCATCAGCTTTTCCGAGATCCAGCCGTAATCCGCCGCGGTCAGATTGAGGTTGGCGAGCGGGTCTTTTTCATGGCCGTCGAAACCTGCCGAGACAAGCAGAAGCTGCGGATCGAAACGGGCGAGGGCCGGGAGGATAACCTCCTCATAAGCCTCGCGGAATGCCTCTGATCCCGAACCGGCGGCCAGCGGGACATTGACGATATTGCCAACGCCCGTCTCGCTGGCTGCGCCGGTGCCGGGATAAAACGGCGCCTGATGGGAGGAGGCGTAAAACAACCCGGCATCAGTTTCAAAGATATCCTGCGTGCCGTTGCCGTGATGGACATCGAAATCGACGACCGCCACCCGCTCAAGGCCGTATTTCTGCCGCGCGTAACAGGCGCCGACAGCGATATTGTTATAAAGGCAGAACCCCATGGCG
>JBBDJF010000044.1:0-31184 GCA_040880045.1 Sneathiella sp. | reverse complement strand
CATCGAAATCGACGACCGCCACCCGCTCAAAGCCGTATTTCTGCCGCGCGTAACTGGCGCCGACAGCGATATTGTTATAGAGGCAGAACCCCATGGCGCGGTCGGCCTCGGCATGATGTCCCGGCGGGCGGATGGCGCAGAAGGCGTTGGTTTGCGGCTGCTCCATCACCACGTCGATGGCCGCGATCACGGCGCCCGCGGCCCGCAGCGCCGCCGCTTCCGATCCCGGCGACATGACGGTGTCCGGATCGAGATTGATGATCCCGGCCCTCGGCGCGCGCGCCGCGATCAGGTCCAGATGCGCGGGTGAATGGGCGAGGGCAAGCTGTTCGCGCGTGGCCATCGGGGCATCGCGGCGTTCCAGCATCGGGAAATTCTCCAGGTCCAGCTGGTGGGTGACAGCGCGCAGCCGGTCCGCCCGTTCCGGATGCCCGGTGCCGGTGTCGTGAAACAGGCAATCACGATGGGTAAACAGATAGGTCGTCATGCTGGTTCGGTTCCGTTTTTATGAAGTGGTCAATTTTAAGTATGTGCAGATTTTTTTGTTGCTTTTCAAGCAATTCGCGCCCAATTCTGTTATGATAAGGGGAGAGCGAAACTGGGTTTTAATGGGTAAAACTGCACAAACAATCATCATTCTGGTCATTGCCGCCCTCGGTTATGGTGCCTGGCAGTATCAGGATCGTCTACCCTTTCTGGGCAACGGCAGTGACGCCCCGGCAGAGAAAACGCGCCCCCAGCGTCCGCAAAGCGTCATTGTATCGGCGGTTGTCAGCCGCCCGCTGCCCCGCAATATTACGGCGGTCGGCACGGCGCGGGCCAATGAATCCGTGGTGATCACCTCGAAGGTGACCGGCAAGATCAACAGGCTGAATTTTTCCGAAGGCCAGAAGGTCGACGCCGGCAAATTGCTCGTTCAGCTCGATGATATGGAGCTGCGGGCCAATCTCAACGAATCGGAGGCGACGCGGGATAACGCCCAGAAGCTCTACGATCGGGCCCTCAAGCTTTATGAAGCACGCAATGTGGCGAAGGCGCAGGTCGACCTGCTCTATTCGGAACTTCTGGCGGCGGAAGCCGCCGTTGAGGCGCAAAAGGCGCGGATCAATGATTACAGGATCGTCGCGCCTTTTTCCGGCATCCTCGGCTTTCGCGAGGTCAGCGTCGGTTCTCTGGTGCAGCCGGGTGTGTCGATCACGACGCTGGACGACACGGACATGATCAAGGTGGATTTCGACCTGCCGGAAAACCGTGTCGCGGATGTCCGCCCGGGCCAGAACTTCAACGCCCGGAGCGTTGCCTATCCCGAGAGGGTGTTCGACGGCACGGTCAAGACGATCTCGACACGGGTGAGTGACGTGACGCGGTCAATCCGGGTGCGGGGCACGGTTCCCAATGACGATGCGCTGCTGAAACCGGGCATGTTCCTGTCGGTCGAATTGCAGGTCAGCGTTGACGAAAACGCCCTGATGGTACCGGAGGAAGCGGTCGTCCTGACGATATCCGGGCCGCTCGTCTATGCGGTCCGGGACGGAAAGGCGATGCGAACACCGATCAAGCTCGGCCGCCGTATCCATGGCTTCGCAGAGATTGTTGATGGATTGGAGGAAGGCGACCAGGTGATCGTCGAAGGGCTGCAAAAAGTAAAAGACGGGGCGCCGGTTGATGTCAGCATGGCCGTCCAGACCTAAGAGGCCTCCTGATGCGGCTCCCCGAAATAGCCATCAAGCGGCCGGTCCTCGCCATTGTTTGTTCGGCCGTTCTGGTGCTGTTCGGGTTGTTTTCCTATCAGTCCCTGAGCGTGCGGGAATATCCGGATGTGGATAGTCCGCATGTCTCCATCTCGACCGGTTATCGCGGGGCGGCGGCGGAGATCATCGAAAGCCAGATCACGCAGGTGGTGGAGGATGCCATTGCCGGGATCAGCGGGATCGAGCGGATATGGTCCAGTAGCCGGGAGGAATATTCCTCCGTCAATGTCGAGTTCAGCCTCGACCGGGATATCGAATCCGCCACCAATGATGTGCGCGACCGTATCTCCCGCATCATCAACCTGTTGCCCGAAGAGGCGGACCAGCCACGCATCCAGAAATCCGAGAGCGACGCCCAGGCGATCCTCTGGCTGTCCCTGACCAGCGATCGGCTCAACCAGCTTGAACTGACGGATTATGCGGAACGGACGCTGGTCGATCCGATTTCCACGGTGAACGGCGTGGCGCAGGTCCGCATTGGCGGCGCCCGCCGCTATGCCATGCGGGTTTGGCTGGACCCAGCGGCAATGGCGGCGCGCGGCGTTACCATCGGCGATATCGAGACGGCGATCCGGGCGCAGAATGTGCAAATCCCGTCAGGCCGGATCGAATCGAGTATGCGCGAATTCAGCATCAAGACCCGGTCCGATCTCAGAACACCGGAAGAATTCCGCCAGATCATCATTTATGACGAAGCCGCCGGCCGCATTCGCCTGGGCGATGTCGCCCGGGTCGAGGTGGCGCCGGAAAATGACCGGACGAACCTTCGCGTGAACGGACGCGCGGGCGTCGGGCTTGGCATTGTCCGCCAGTCCGGGTCGAACGTGCTGGAGGTGGCGAACGGGGTGAAGGAGATTGTCAGCCAGTTGCAGCGCACCCTGCCTGACGGCCTGACCATCAAGACGTCTTACGACCAGTCCGTCTTCATTAGCCAGTCGATCAAGGAGGTGTTTATCGCCCTCGGCATTGCCATGGTCCTGGTGATCCTGGTGATCTTCTTTTTCCTGCGATCCGTCGCGGCGACCTTTATTCCCGCCGTCGCCATACCGGTATCGATTATTTCCACCCTGATCATACTGGCTGCCCTCGATTATTCGGTGAATGTGCTGACCTTGCTGGCGCTGGTGCTCGCTATCGGGCTGGTTGTCGATGACGCGATTGTCGTGCTGGAGAATATCCACCGGCGGATAGAGGAGGGGGAGCCACCGCTGCTGGCTGCCAACCGGGGGGCGAAGCAGGTCGGCTTCGCGGTGATTGCGACGACCGTTGTGCTGATCGCTGTCTTCATCCCGATTTCGTTTCTCGACGGCACGACTGGTCGGCTGTTCCGTGAATTTGGCGTGGCGGTCGCGGCGGCCGTCATGTTCTCAAGTTTCGTTGCGCTGACGCTGACGCCGATGCTCTGTTCCAAGCTGCTGGTGGAGGCGAAGAGGGAAGGCTGGTTCTATAAATCGACGGAGCGGCTGTTCACCGGGCTTGCCGCCGGATATGGAAAGCTGCTGGGCTGGACGCTTAAAATCCCGCTGGTGGTCATCGCCCTGGCGCTCGGCTTTTCGGCGCTCGCCTATAATTTTTACGAGGCCGTCCCCAAGGAGTTCGCACCGACGGAAGATCGCGGGGTTTTCTATATTTCCGTTCGCGCGCCGGAAGGCGCAACGATGGAATACACGAAGCGCAACGTCGAAAAGATCGATGCCGTCCTGAAACCGCTGGGTGACAGCGGAGAGGCGACGAGTTTCTTTGCCTTTCTCGGCACCTTCCGGCAACCCGGCCCGGCGAATCAGGCCTTCATGTTCACCCGCCTTGTCCCGTGGGAGGAGCGCGAGCGGTCGCAGCAGGATATCGTCGCGAGCGTCTTTCCGGGCCTGCTGTCAATCCCGGGGGTGCGGGCCTATGCCATCAATCCCGGCAGCCTCGGGCAGCGCGGCTTTTCCGCGCCGGTTCAGGTTAATGTCGGCGGGCCGTCCTATGACGTGATAAACGGCTGGGTCGACCGGGTGATCGAGCGGGCGCAGGAAAATCCGCAGCTTCTCAATCTCGACAAGAATTACGAGGAGACGCAACCACAGATCCATGTGGAGATTGACCGGGCGCGGGCCTCCAACCTCGGGGTCTCCATCGAGACGATCGGACGGACGCTGGAAACCCTGATGGGCGCGCGGAACGTCACCACCTATGATCAGGGCGGCAAGCAATATGAAGTCATTGTCCAGGCGCAGGAGGAAAACCGTCGCACCCGCGAGGATCTGGCGAATATCTATGTCCGCTCTGAAACCTCGGGCGAGCTTATTCCGCTGTCCAGTTTCGTCAGCCTGAACGAGCGGGCGGGGCCGGGGGACCTTAATCGGGTTGACCGCCTGCGCAGCGTGCAGATTTCCGCCTCCCTGGGACCGGATTACTCCCTGGAGGAGGCGCTGAATTATCTGGAGACCTTGATCCGCGATGAAGCCGGTCAGGACGCGGCGATCTCCTATGACGGGCTCAGCCGCTCCTACAAGGACTCCAATCAGGCCCTTGTCTTTACCTTTGTGACGGCGCTGCTGGTGGTGTTTCTCGCCCTTGCGGCCCAGTTCGAGAGTTTCATCCATCCGCTGATCATCATGACCACGGTTCCGCTGGCGGTGACCGGCGCGCTTGGCTCGATCCTGCTGGCCGGGCTGACGCTGAATGTCTACAGCCAGATCGGCATGATCATGCTGATCGGACTGACGGCGAAGAATGCGATCCTGATCGTTGAATTCGCCAACCAGCTCCGCAATGAGGGCAAGGAGATTCTGGTGGCCATTCAGGAAGCCGCGATCATCCGCCTGCGGCCGATCCTGATGACGACTATCTCGACGGCTCTCGGCGCGGTGCCGCTCGCCGTTGCCACCGGCGCCGGGGCGGAAAGCCGCGAAGCTATCGGTATCGTGATTATCGGCGGGCTGATATTCTCGACGGTTCTCTCGCTGTTCGTGGTGCCGGTCGTCTATATCATGCTGGCCCGCTTCAGCCGTCCGTCCGGCTATCTCGCCGCCCGGCTGAATGAACTGGAAGCCACCCATAGCGACATTCGCAGCGGAAAAACGGTTTAGAGGTTAGAGGGTCTTGCCGATCCAGCGCACCCGGCCGATGATGATCAGCTGGTCGAGGTCGGCGTCGCGAATCTGGTGCGGCGGATAGAGCTCCTTGTTGTCGCTGACGACATCGATGCCGCCGAAGAATTTCTGCAACCGCTTGATATAGGCGCAGTCCTCATGGACGAAGGCCATGATCGAGCCGGAGACATCCTGATCCATCTGGTCGACGAGGACGAGGCTGCCGTCGCTGATCGTCGGCTCCATGCTGTCGCCGCTGACTTCCAGAACGGCCAGGCCCTCGACCGAGCCACGCCCGAGCTTCTGTTGAAGATACGTCCGGGCGAAGGGGATATAGTCGCGGATTAGCAGGCGGTCGTTGAGGGCGCCATGCCCGGCCGCGAGCCGCGCCATCACCTGCGGCACATAGGCGACGGTGCCGGTTTCCGCCGCCGCGACGCTTTCGAGAATGCTCCCCCGGCCGGACAGCAGCCAGTCGATACTGATACCTAAAATATTAAGTCTTTGCAGGATCTTGCCGCCGGGCAGGTTATTGCCCGCCTCATACCCTTGCCATGCCTGGTGGCTGCAACCGAGCTTTTCGGCCATCGCCTTTTGTGAAAGCCCGAGAAACTCCCTTGCTTCCCTGATTCGCCTGAAAATTTCCTGATCATCCATCTGTCGGTTCCATTGTTTCCATCCGCGGAATACTGATACTCGCGTATATACTAGTATTTTTTTAAAAAAACTAAAATATTAAATTTAACACCTAATTTAATATAGAAATGTTATTAAAATTTCATATACTGGATCGGAGGTAACAGGGCGGGTCTTTGACCGCGATCAAGACAAGGGAGAAGGGCATTGAATGTGATGATGGCTGAAATAATCAACGGATATGAATGCGTCCTGAACGGTGAGATGAGCGGCACCGCCTATCTGGCTGATCTGATCGATACCTATCGCATTACCGATGACGAGATCATATATCTTGTCCAAATGGCCGCTGAAATCATCGAGCACCGTCCGGCGCCTGAACTGACCCTGGTAACGTGCCATGCCAGCTGATTTTTTGCCGGATGCCGGAATCACTGTTTGATCGCGGGCGCGGTGCGGCTATGATGGGCAGTTCATACAGGGCAAAAGGCCTCATTTTCTCAGGGATCGGTTGAATGGCGGACACACAGAAAGTTCTATTGCTGACCGGGGCGAGCCGCGGCATCGGCCATGCCACGGTCAAACGGTTCAGCGCGGCGGGCTGGCGGGTGCTGACGGTGTCGCGCCATGCCTTTTCCGAATACTGCCCCTGGGAAGGCGGCGAGAAGGATCATCTGCAGATCGATCTTGCGGATATTGCAACCTTGCCCAAGGCCATTGATCTGATCCGCGAGAAACTGACCGGCGGGGCGCTGCACGCGCTGGTGAATAACGCAGGCATTTCACCGAAAGGGCCGAATGGCGCGCGTTTCAGCACGCTGAATTCTGACTATGCCGACTGGCTGCATGTCTATAACGTCAATCTCTTCGCGCCGCTGATGCTGGCGCAGGGACTGTTTGACGAGCTGGTCGCGGCGAAAGGCGCCATCGTCAATGTCACCTCCATCGCCGGGGGGCATGTCCATCCGTTCGCCGGGTCCGCTTACGGCACATCGAAAGCGGCGCTCTCTGCGCTGACGCGGGAGATGGCGTCCGATTTCGGCCCGCACGGGGTGCGGGTGAATGCCATCGCGCCGGGGGAGATCGACACCTCTATCCTGTCGCCGGGCACCGAGGATATGATCAAGGATATCCCGCTACGCCGTCTCGGCAAGCCGGAGGAGGTGGCCTCGACCATCTATTTCCTCTGCGACGCGCCGTCGTCCTATGTCACCGGCGCTGAGGTCCATATCAACGGCGGTCAGCATGTGTGAGCGGGAACTGTGACTGGCTCGGACAACTATCTGACGCGGTTGATCGGGCGCTTCTACCATGAGGCATGGAACGCCAGGGATGAGGCTTGCGCGCGGGAGATCCTGCACAGGGATTTCGATTTTCGCGGCTCCCTCGGCCCGGTCCGGACGGGCCCGGACGGGTTCATCAAATATACGCATGAGCTCTGGGAAGGCCTGCCCGATTTCCGCTGCGATATTGAGGAGGTGGTGGACGCAGGCAACAGCGCCGCCGCGAAGATGAAATTCTCGGGCACGCATCAGGGGCTGTTCTACGGCGTCCCCGGCAGCGGCAAAGTGATCATCTGGGCGGGCGGCGCTTTCTTCAAGGGCGACGGAAACCAGATCACGGCGCTCTGGGTGCTCGGCGATATCGACGCCGTCAAGCGGCAGCTTGGGGCGGCCGCCAGAACCGATTTTATCTGACCCGGCCTTCCGTATGACAGCGGGAGAGGCCCGGGGGAAAGCCCCGCGGGGGTTAGGTTAACCGGCCGTCCAGCTTTCGCGGGTCGCCATATCGGCGGCGGCATCGAGGCCCTTGGTGAAGCGGTCGAACATCTCGTCGATTTCCGTCTCCGTGATGATCAGCGGCGGGCAGAGGGCCAGATTATCTCCGGCGACTGACCGGCTGATGAGGCCCGCTTGCTGCATTGCCTCATAGGCCATGGTTCCCGCCTTGAATTTCGGATCGAAGGACCGCTTGGTCTTCTTGTCGGCGACCAGTTCGACCGCGCCGATCAGGCCCGTTGCCCGCACTTCGCCAACCAGCGGATGGTCCGCGAGCGCCTTGAAACGGGAGACAAAGCGCTTCGAGACCTGCTCGACATGACCGAGGAGGTTTCTCTCCTCCATCAGCTCCATGGTCCGCATGCCGACGGCGGCGGGCACCGGATGGCCGGAATAGGTGAAGCCATGGGCGAAGGCGCCATGCTTCTCGCTCTGCTTGACCATTCCGCGGAATATGTCTTCCGAGACCATCACCGCCGAGATCGGCAGATAGGCGCTGGAAAGCGCCTTGGCGCAGGAGAGGATATCCGGCTTGATGTTGTAAGTCTGCGATCCCCACATCGGGCCCGTCCGGCCAAAGCCGCAGATCACCTCATCGGCGATCATCAGGACATCATATTTCTTGAGGACCGCCTGTATCTTGTCGAAATAGGTGGCGGGCGGAATGATGACGCCGCCCGCGCCCATGACCGGCTCGGCGATGAAGGCGGCGACGGTATCGGGCCCTTCCTTCAGGATCAGCTGCTCCAGATCGTCAGCGCAGCGGCTTGCGAATTCCTCTTCCGTTTCCCCATCCTTGCCGTAGCGGTAGTAATGCGGGCATGAGGTATGCAGGATATTCTGGATCGGCAGGTCGAAATCATTATGCAGCGGCGGCAGGCCGGTCAGGCTGGCGGCGGCCACGGTCACGCCGTGATAGGCCTTCTGGCGGGAGATGATCTTTTTCTTCTTCGGCCGCCCGAGGCTGTTGTTGTAATACCAGACCAGCTTCACCACGGTGTCGTTTGCTTCCGAACCCGAGTTGGCAAAAAACACCTTCGAGAATGGCGCCGGGGCGATTTCCAGCAGCTTCTCGGCGAGGCGGATGCCCGGCTCCGTCGATTTGCTGGCGAAGGAATGATAGAAGGGGAGCTTGCGCATCTGCTCGATGGCGGCGTTGATCAACTCTTCCTCGCCAAAGCCGAAGGAGGCGCACCAGAGCCCGGCCAGCCCCTCGATATACTCCTTGCCATCCTCGTCATAGACATGCACGCCCTTGCCGGTCTCGATGATCAGCGGCCCTTCCTTTTCATGGGTGGAAAGATTGGTATAGGCGTGGATCAGGCTTTTCGCATCACGGGCTGCGAGGGAATTTCCCTGA
This sequence comes from Sneathiella sp., assembly GCA_040880045.1. GTDB lineage: Bacteria > Pseudomonadota > Alphaproteobacteria > Sneathiellales > Sneathiellaceae > Sneathiella. The sequence continues at coordinate 22,582 of JBBDJF010000044.1, read as the reverse complement.
AGTAAACTGGGGCTGCTCATTGCAATATCCTTGTTTGGAATTTGGAAGTGCTGCCTATTTGTAAAGCCAATATCGCGGCGCTGTCAAAGCCCGTTTGCAACATTCTTGTCTGGCCGCGCGGTTCATGGCTTAATGGGCGCGATAATCAGGGAAGCAGCAGTATGGTAGAAACTTTTACATTTTCAGGCGTTGATGGCCTGCCGATCCATGTGAACTACTGGGAGGGGAACAAGAAACCGAAGGCCATTGTACAGATTGCCCATGGCATGGCCGAGCATTCGGCGCGCTATGAGGCTTTTGCCGCCGCGCTGAATGAGTTTAGTTACGCGGTCTGTGCCAATGATCATCGCGGGCACGGCCAGAGCATCCCTCCCGGAGAGACCCCCGGCCATATGGCGGATACGAATGGCTGGAACATGGCGGTGGAGGAGTTGTACCATCTCAACCGGGAAATCGCGGTGAATCATCCGGGACTGCCGATCCTGCTCTTCGGGCATTCCATGGGCTCCTTTATGGTGCAGCAATATATGGCGGAACATGGGGAGACAATCGCGGGCGCGGTGCTGTCCGCCACCAATGGACCGCCGGGCGCTATCGGCCGGATCGGGCAGCTCGTCGCGCGGTTCGAGAAGCTCCGCTTCGGCAACAAGGGGCACAGCCCGGTGATGGCGAACATGACCTTCAAGACGTTCAACAAGCCCTTCGCACCGAACCGCACGGAATTCGACTGGCTGTCGCGGGACGAGGCGGAAGTGGATAAATATATCGCCGATCCGCTCTGTGGCTTTGATTGTTCCGTGGCGACCTGGACCGGCCTTCTGGATGCCCTGCCGCGGATTGCAAGCGGCTCTGCGCTCAAGAAAATGAACAAACAGATGCCGATCCTGGTCTTCAGCGGGAGCGAGGATCCGGTGGGCGAAAAGACGGAAGGCGTCAAGCGCCTGCTGGCGGCCTATCACCGGCATAACTTCACCCGTGTCACCCATAGATTCTATGTCGGCGGCCGTCATGAAATGCTCAACGAGATCAACCAGGACGAGGTCATCACCGACATCATCGCCTGGGCGAACAGCGTCACCTGAAAGGGCCTGCTGATCGGTCTGGACTTGCCGGGGCCGTTGTCATAGAGTTTTGCCGCTCTCCATAACAAGCAACAACAACAGGAGCCCGGCCATGGAACGGTATATGCTTATCGGCGGCAACGCCTCACCCTATTCACAGAAAATGCGCTCGGTCATGCGCTATCGGCGGTTGCCGTTCGACTGGATCCTCCGGACCGAGTCGAATGATCATCTGCTGGCGACGATGAAGCCGGCGCTTGTGCCCGCCCTGAAACTGCCCGGGGACGGCAGCCTGCATATCGACAGTACGCGGCTGATTTATATGCTGGAAGAGCGGCATCCGGGAGAGCGATCCATCATTCCCGACGATCCCGCCCATGGCTTTCTCGCGCATCTGATCGAGGATATGGCCGATGAATGGTGCACCAAGATGATGTTCCATTATCGCTGGGCTTATGAGCCGGATATCCATTACGCCAGCCACTGGATTGCCGACGACCGGGCCGCAAAAGGATCGGATGACGCGCGGGAGAAATTTGCAAAATTTTTCGCGGACCGGCAGATCGGGCGGATGCCGCTGGTCGGCTGCACGCCGGAAAACGCCCCGGTGATCGAAACGGGATATCATCATATCCTGGCGCTGCTGAATTCCCATGTCGGGCAGCATGGTTACCTGTTCGGGACGCGGCCATCGATGGCGGATTTCGGGATTTACGGGCAGTTCCGCATCCTCTCCATCGACCCGACACCCATGTCGATCATGCGGGAGACGGCGCAACGCACGGAAAGCTGGCTGCGTCAGCTTGATGATCCGTCGGGGGTTGACGGCGACTGGGTGCCGCGGAACGGGTTGCATCAGGCGACGAAGGAACTGATTAGTTACGCGGCGTCGGTTTACCTGCCGTTCCTTGTGGCAAATGCCGCCGCCATCGCGAAAGGGGAGGAGCGATTCTCCCTTGAGCTCGTGGGGCAGGAATATGCGCAAGGGGTCTTCGGCTATCAGGTCAAATGCCTGAACGAGCTGCAAACGCGGTTCGGCGCACTTTCAGGTTGCGATCAGGATTTTGTCGGGGACCTGGTCGGGGAGGCAGGAGTGAAAATACTCCTGCCATAATCCGTGCCCTGATTCTAGATCGAGAAACCGCCGAGCTTGGTTTCGAGATACTCCATGATGCCTTCCTTCGCGCCCTCGCGACCCAACCCGCTGTCCTTCATGCCGCCAAAGGGCGCGGCGGCGGAGGTCGGGTTGATATCGTTGATGCCGATAATGCCAAAACGCAAGCCTTCGAACATCCGCATGGCGCGGGAGATATCGCGGGTATAGACATAGGCCGCGAGGCCGTAGTCTGTATCGTTCGCCTTCGCCAGCACTTCCGCCTCACTTTCGAACCGGGTGATCGGGGCGACGGGGCCGAAGGTTTCCTCGCGGTAGATCAGCATATCCTCGGTGACATTGGCGAGCACGGTCGGCGCGTAGAAATAGCCCTTGTCGAGATTGTTTGATTTGAGCGGTACGCCGCCGGTTACCAGCTCCGCGCCCTTGGAAATCGCATCCTGCACCTGCCGCTCCACCTTGTCGATGGCGGCCTGATTGACGAGCGGGCCGATGGCGACGCCGTCCTCGAACCCGCTGCCGGCCTTCATCTTGGAGACCCGCGCGGCAAAGGTATCGACAAACTGGTCATAAGAGGCGTTCTGCACGAAGAAGCGGTTCGGGCTGATGCAGGCCTGTCCGGTATTGAGGAACTTGACCAGCGATCCGCCCTTCGCCGCGTGATCCGGATCGACATCCTCGAACACCACGAACGGCGCGTGACCGCCGAGTTCCAGCGAGATGCGTTTTATCGCCGCGCCCGCTTCGCCCGCCAGCATCTTGCCGACATTGGTCGAGCCGGTGAAGGTGAGCTTGCGCACCGCCGGATGGCTCGTGAACAGCTTGCCGATGGGTTTGGGATCAAGCGCGGTCACCAGATTGACGACGCCGGGCGGAATGCCCGCCGCCTCGAAAATCTCGAACATTGCAATCGCGCAGAGCGGTGTCGCCTCCGCCGGTTTCAGGACAACCGTGCAACCGGCGGCGAGCGCCGGGCCGACTTTGCGGGTAATCATCGAGACGGGGTAATTCCACGGCGTCACCGCCGCGACAACGCCAACGGGCTGTTTCAGCACCATGAAACGCTGATCGGCGCGGGCGGAGGGGAGGATTTCCCCGTTCACGCGCTTCGCTTCCTCCGCGTACCAGAGCAGGAAATCCGCACCATACTGCACTTCATTGCGGGCGGCTTTGAGCGGCTTGCCCTGTTCCTCGGTCATGGTGCGGGCGAGGTCCTCTTTGCGCTCGATCATGATCTGGTGCGCCTTGTAGAGATAGGCCGAACGCTGATAGGCGGTGGTCTGCGACCAGTCCTTGAAAGCGGCATCTGCGGCCTCGATGGCGTGGGTGGCTTCCTCCGCGCCGCCATCGGCGACCTGTCTGATCACATCGCCGGTCGCCGGATTGGTCACGTCAAACTGCTTGCCGCTTTTCGCCGGGAGCCATTTTCCATCAATATACATCTGTTCTTAAAACCTTTCGCATGAGCGGAGTTATTCCTGTTCTTGATTGTCGCGCAGTCTACTCATTTATCCGCATCCGTAAAGCCAATCAGTCCGCGGCATTCGCCGCCCGCTGCGAAAGCCGCGCCTGTTCCCTCTCCTTGATCATCTTCGAGGTCAGGCGCGAGCCATCCTCGCTCCAGCCGGGCGGGCCGAACAGATGGAAGAACGCCGCCTTCAGGCTTTTTGCCCGTTTGAGATCGGAGACTATTCCCGCCCATTCATGAAAGGCGATGACCAGCGGGTTGAAGCTCGCGATCTGCTTGACGATGCCATAGCGGCAGGGCTCAGTCTTGTCTTCGGGCACGAAGCTGCCGAACATCCGGTCCCAGATGATGAAGATTCCGGCGTAGTTGGCGTCGAGATAGCGCGGATTGATGGCGTGATGCACCCGGTGATGCGAGGGTGTGTTCATGACCGCCTCGACCGGTTTCCACATCCTGTCGATGGTTTCGGTGTGGATCCAGAACTGGTAGACGAGGCTGATCCCCTTCTGGAAGATGATCAGCGCAAGCGGAAATCCGATCAGCGAGAGCAGGAGCCAGGGTATCCATGTCCCGATCAATCCGCCGGTCCAGGTCTGGCGGAGCGCGGTCGAGAGGTTGTAATATTGCGACGAATGGTGATTGATATGCGCCGCCCACCAGAGGCGATGCTCATGGCTGAGACGGTGGAACCAGTAATAGCAGAAATCCTCCGCAAACAGGATCAGCACGAAGGCCCACCAGTGATAGCCGATATCAAACAGCCGGTACTGATAGACCCAGAGCGATACCGCGCCGACAATCCCGAAATTCACCAGCCCGATGGCGAAGTTGCCGAGCCCCATCATGAGTGACGCGGCGCTGTCCCGCATTTCATAGTTCGATTTCTTCGGCGCATACCGCCCGATCATCGCCTCGATCAGGATGAGCAGCACGAAAGCGGGAATGGCGAAGGTCACCGGGTCAGGCAGCTGCATCCGTCTCTCCCTTCATCAACGCCTCAATCGCGCGGCGATCCATGTCCGCCGGAACGAACATAATCGGCGGGAAGGCAAAGCCCTGCCGCGGAATTTTCAAGGCCCGCCCCTCTGTATGCCAGGCGCATTTTGACAGCTCTTCCGCCGCCAGCGACTGATAGACCAGCTTGTCACCGAAGCCCCGCACAAGGCCGATGTCGCCGCCGTCGCGCCAGTGGATGAGAGCGTATCTCTTATCCTCGCTGATGACGAAACGGGTGACCTCGCGCTCCGGTTCCTGATCGCGCAGAAAAACTGTCAGTCCCTCCGGCGTGAGACGCGCATCGCGCCGCCCGGCCACCAGCCGGATATAGAGGATCACGATCAGCACCGCGATGCCCGCGGCAGGCAGAAGGACCAGAGGATCGATGGCCATTTACGGGCCCCTTGATTCGTTGCATTTTCTGCTATTGATACAAAAAATCCGCCGCAAAGACAAAATTAGCGTTTTATGATGGTCTCAACACCGCGCTGTCCCTGCGTCAAGCGGCTTTGGACAGGTGGAAATCCGGCGAATCTCAAAGGGTCTTTACCTAAGGCGAGTGCGGTTTTATGCTGGCCCCAACAGTCTAACAAATAACAAACATGGGATGTATTTAATGCTAGGTCTTATTCAGGATCGGCCGCTGCTGATTTCTTCGTTAATCGAATATTCCGGTCTCAATCACGGGGATGTGGAGATTGTCTCCCGCTCGGTCGAGGGGCCGATTCATCGCACCAATTACCGCAATGTCAACTTGCGCGCCAAGAAACTGGCGCAGGCGCTCGGCAAGCTGGGGGTCGAGATCGGCGACCGGATCGGCACCATTGCCTGGAACGGCTACCGCCATATGGAGATTTATTTTGGCCTCTCCGGCATGGGCGCGGTCTGTCACACGATCAATCCGCGCCTGTTTCCCGAGCAGATCGCCTATATCGTCAATCACGCCGAGGACAAATATATCTTCGTTGACCTGACCTTCATTCCGCTGATCGAGGCGCTGAAGGATCATCTGAAAAACGTCAAGGGCTTCATCGTCATGACGGATCAGGAGCATATGCCCGACAGCGAGCTTGATAACCTGCTCTGCTATGAAACCCTGCTGAGCGGGGAGAGCGGCGATTATGCCTGGCCGCAGTTTGACGAGATGACGGCCTGCTCGCTTTGCTATACCTCGGGCACGACGGGCAACCCGAAAGGCGTGCTCTATGCCAACCGCTCGACGGTGCTGCACAGCTATTGCGTCTGCGCGAATGACGGCCTCGGCGTCAGCAACCGGGATTCCATCCTTGCCGTGGTGCCGATGTTCCATGCCAACGCCTGGGGCCTGCCATACGCGGCGGCCATGTGCGGCGCGAAGATGGTGATGCCCGGCGCGGCGATGGACGGCCCGTCGCTCTATGAACTGATGGAGGCTGAAGGCGTGACGCTCTCAGCCGGGGTTCCGACCATCTGGATGATGCTGCTCGGCCATGTGAAGGAGAACAACCTCAAATTCTCGACCATGCAGCGTACGGTCATCGGCGGGTCCGCTGCGCCGCGCTCGATGATCGAGACTTTTGTCGAGGGCCATGGCGTCGAGGTGATCCATGCCTGGGGCATGACCGAGACGAGCCCGCTCGGCACCACCGGCAACCTGCTCAAGAAGCATGAAAACCTCTCCGAGAAGAAAAAGACCGATATCCGCGTCAAGCAGGGCCGGATTGTCTTCGGCGTCGAGCTCAAGATCACCGATGACGACAATAAGGAACTGCCACGCGATGGCGTTGCCTTCGGCGATCTCAAGGTGCGCGGCCCCTGGATCACCAGCGGTTACTTCAAGGGAGAGGGTGGCAATGTCCTCGATGAGGACGGCTGGTTCTCGACCGGCGATGTCGGCACCCTCGATGCGGACGGCTATATGCAGATCACTGACCGTTCGAAAGATGTGATCAAGTCCGGCGGTGAATGGATTTCCTCCATCGATGTGGAGAATGAGGCGACGGGCTGCCCCGGTATCGTCGAGGCCGCGGTGATCGCCATTCCGCACCCGAAATGGGACGAGCGGCCACTGGTTATCGCCGTCAAGGAGAAGGGCCACGGCGTCACGCGGGAGGATGTGATCAAGCATCTGGAAGGCACCCTCGCCAAATGGCAGCTCCCCGATGACGTGGTCTTCGTCGACGAGCTTCCGCATACGGCGACGGGCAAGCTCCTGAAAACCAAACTCCGCGAGGATTTCAAAGACTACAAACTGCCAACGGCGTAATAACCGGGCACAACATTAAAACCGAAAAGCCGGGCGAAAGTCCGGCTTTTTCATTTTGCGCCATGAATAGCATTGTATTGGCCGACAAAAGCAATAATTGTGGCAGGAAGTAAACAAGAACAGAAATAGACAGGAACAGACATGTCAATTACCAACAAGCAATATCGACTCAAAGCGCGTCCCGTTGGTGTGCCGAAGGACAGCGACTGGGAATTCACGACGCAAGAGCTGCCGGAGATCGGCGCCGATGAAGTGCTGGTGAAAATCCATTATGCCTCGCTCGATCCCGCCATGCGCGGCTGGATGAACGAAGGCCGCTCCTACATCCCGCCGGTGAAGATCGGTGAGGTGATGCGCGCCGGCACGGTGGGGGAGGTTATTGCCTCCAACAGCGATAGCTTCAAGACCGGTGATTTCGTCAGCGGCACCCTCGGTATCCAGCAATATGGCAAGGCGCCGGCGAAGGACCTCACGAAAATCGATCCGGACCTTGCGCCTGTTGAAACCTATCTCGGCGGCCTCGGGATGCCGGGGCTCACCGCCTATTTCGGCCTGCTGGATGTCGGTGCGGTGAAGGAAGGCGATACGGTGCTTGTCTCCGGCGCGGCCGGGGCGGTCGGCTCCCTCGTCGGGCAGATCGCGAAGATCAAGGGCGCCCGGGCCGTCGGCATCGCGGGCGGGGCGGACAAATGCGCCTATGTCGTCGATGAACTCGGCTTCGATGCCTGCGTTGATTACAAGTCGGAGAGCTTCCTCAAGGATCTGAAGGAGCCGCTGAAAACCGGTGTCGATGTTTATTTCGACAATGTCGGCGGCGAGATCCTGGATATCGCGCTCGCCCGCATCAACCGCCATGCCCGCATCGTCATCTGCGGCGCCATCTCGCAATATAACAACACCACGGCCATGCGCGGACCGCAGAATTATATCAACCTGCTGGTCCATCACGCGCGGATGGAAGGCTTCGTCGTGTTCGATTATCTCTCGCGTTATGGCGAAGGGGTGAAGGAACTGGCGACGTGGTATTCTGAGGGCAAGCTCAAGTTCCGCACCCAGGTCGAGACGGGCATCGAGAATTTCCCCGCTGTCCTCTTGAAGCTGTTTTCCGGCGAGAATACCGGCAAGCTCGTCCTCAAAGTGATTGAAGACTGATCTGAAACGCAAATTTTCCCTGAAAAGAGGTGTCGCCAATTTACGGCGGCGCCTTTTCTCTGTACTCTAAGGGCTTCACTGCAAAATAGGGAAGAGTTGTTCATGGAGTCACTTGAGATACTGTTGATTTTCGTCACTTTTCTCTTTCTCATAGGCTGCCTCCTGACCCCCATTGCCGACCGGCTCGGCGCTCCGTTCCTGCTTATTTTCCTGTTTGTCGGCATGTTGATGGGCGAAAATGGCATTGGCGGCGTCAGCTTTGATGATTTTTCCCTTGCCTATGAAGTCGGCTCGATTGCGCTGGCGCTGGTGCTGTTTTCCGGCGGGCTGGATACGACGCGCGCGACCTTTCGAAAGGCGGCTGCCCCGGCGATTGTGCTGGCCATATTCGGCGTGCTGGCAACGGCGGCGATTGTCGGCGGGCTGATCTTTCTTGTTTTCGATCTCCCGCTGGAAATCTGTCTGCTGCTGGGGGCGGTTGTCGGCTCCACCGATGCGGCGGCGACCTTCCTGCTGCTGCGCCAGCGGAACATCAAGCTGAAAGACGGCCTCGGCGAGACATTGATGGTGGAGGCGGGAATTAATGACCCCATGGCCATCTTCCTGACCATCACTATGGTGACCATTGTCGATAACGAATTGCCACTTGATATGGCGACGTTCGTCTCCTTCCTGCCTGAGCTTGGGCGGCAACTCGGCTACGGGCTTGTGGCCGGAATTATCGGCGGGTTTGTGACCGCGTTCCTCATCAACCGGGTGCGGATGCCGGTCAGCCTGTTCGCCCCCTTCGCCATGGCCTCGGCACTGCTGCTCTTCAACCTGACCGCCATCAGCGGCGGTAGCGGCTTTCTGGCGGCCTTCATCGCGGGCGCCATCCTGCGGGACCGGATGTCCCACCAGACGGAACGGGTGCGCCAGTTTCATGACGGTATTTCATGGATCAGCCAGATCGTGCTGTTCCTCATCCTCGGCCTTCTGGTAACCCCGACGGCGTTGATCGCGCAGATACCGCTGGGTCTCGGCATTGCGGCGGTACTGATCTTCATCGCCCGACCCGCTGCAACGTTTCTGTCCCTCGCGCCCTTTCGTATCGGCTGGCGGCGGCAGGCCTTTATCGGCTGGGTAGGGCTGCGCGGTGCGGTGCCGATCTACCTCGCCATCATTCCGGTGATCAGCCCGGGGCCGCTCAGTACGGGCTTCTTCGATGCGGTTTTTGTTGTCGTGATTGTCTCGCTTTTCCTGCAGGGCTGGACAATCTCGCTCGCCGCGCGATGGCTTGGCCTTACCGCCGACCCAAACGACGAAGTGGAGCTTCCGCCGGTCAAAGCCAAGGATTGATTTTTTCCGCCAAAGGCCTTATCTAGTCGCGGGTCTGCGGTCGGGGAACTTCTCGCCGTCGGCTCTTTTTTCAAGCCCCGATGCGGCATGCGCGGGGCCGATCAGGATATATCATGACGACGCTGGAAGAACGGGTCGCCAACCGGCGGACCTTTGCAATCATTGCCCATCCGGATGCGGGCAAGACGACACTGACCGAGAAACTACTGCTTTTCGGCGGCGCCATCCAGCTTGCCGGGGCGGTGAAAACCCGCGGCGAGCAGCGGCGCGCGCGCTCCGACTGGATGAAAGTGGAGCGCGAACGCGGTATTTCCGTAGCCTCCTCCGTCATGACCTTCGATTACCGCGAAAAGACCTTCAACCTGCTCGACACCCCGGGCCATGAGGATTTCAGCGAGGATACCTACCGCACGCTGACCGCGGTCGACAGCGCCGTGATGGTGCTCGACGGGGCGAAGGGTATTGAAAGCCAGACCCGCAAGCTGTTCGAGGTTTGCCGCCTGCGCGATATGCCGATCACCACCTTCATCAACAAGTTCGACCGGGAGGCGCTTGATCCGTTCGACCTCCTCGATGATATCGAGCAGACACTGGCGCTCGATGTGGTCCCGGCAAGCTGGCCGATCGGCATGGGTCGCAATTTCCTTGGTTGCTATGACCTGTTCAACGACCGGCTGGTGCTGGTCTCGAAGGGCAAGGGCAATCATCTTGACGAGGGTGTGACCTGCAACGGTCTGGATGACCCGAAGCTCGATGAGCTGCTCCCCGCGACGGAGGTTGCCAAGCTGCGCGAGGATATCGAGATGGTGCGCGGCCTCTGTCCGGAGTTTGACGAAAAGGCGTTCCTCGAAGGTACCATGACCCCGGTCTATTTCGGCAGCGCGATCAATAACTTCGGTGTGGAAACCCTGCTGAACGGGCTCACGGAAATGGCGCCGAGCCCGCGTTTCGCGCCGTCCGCCGCCCGTAATATCTCGCCGCTTGAAAGCAAGGTCAGCGGTTTTATCTTTAAAATTCAGGCCAACATGGACCCCAACCATCGGGACCGTATCGCCTTCATGCGGCTGGTGTCCGGCCATTTCAAGCGCGGCGCCAAGCTGAAACATGTGCGCAGCAACAAGACCATGAATATCCATAACCCGGTGCTTTTCCTGGCGCGGGATCGCGAGCTGGCGGAGGAAGCCTGGCCCGGCGATATCATCGGCATCCCCAACCATGGCAACCTCAGGATTGGCGATGCCCTGACGGAAGGCGAGGAAATCCGCTTTACCGGTATCCCGAGCTTCGCGCCCGAACTCTTGCAGAAGGTGCGGCCCGTCGATCCGATGCGCGCCAAGCATCTGGGCCGCGCGCTGATCCAGCTGGCGGAGGAGGGGGCCGCCCGCACCTTCAAGACGCGCATGGGCTCCGACTGGGTGGTCGGCGTTGTTGGCGGCCTGCAGTTCGAGGTGCTGGCCGACCGCATTCGCACGGAGTATGATATTCCGGTCAATTTCCAGCAGACGGAGCTCTATACGGCGCGCTGGGTGGAATGCGACGATGCACGGGAACTCAAGAAATTCACCGACGCCAATCAGGCCTCGCTGGCCGAGGATCATGACGACGCGCCGGTCTTCCTTGCGCGTAATAGCTGGCATCTGGAACGGACCGAGAAGGACTGGCCGAAGATCAAATTCCTGAAAACGAAAGAACAGTGACCATAAGGAGAGGAAAATCCCATGCCCTCATTTGATATTGTCTCCAAGACCGATATGGCGGAAGTCGATAACGCGCTGAACAATATCCGCCGTGAAATCGAGACCCGCTACGATTTCAAGGGTAGTCACTGTTCGGTCGATCGCGCCGAGCAGGCCATTACCATCCATGCGGATGATGACCTCAAGCTGAAGCAGATGCATGAACTGCTGGCGACCCATCTCACGCGGCGCAAGGTCGATGCCGGGGTGCTCGATTACCAGACGCCGGAAAAATCAGCCGGGCAGAGCGTGCGGCAGGTCGTGATTGTCCGCCAGGGTATCGACAAGGAGCTGGCGAAAAAGCTGGTGAAGGAGATCAAGGGCTCCAAGATCAAGGTGCAGGTCGCGATCCAGGGCGATGAGCTGCGCGTCACCGGAAAGAAGCGGGACGAGCTGCAGGAAACCATCGCCTTCTGCAAAAGCCTGAAACAGGAACTCCCCCTGCAATATATCAACTTCCGCGACTGAGGCGCGGCGCTACGGCGTACCCTTGCCGCCGAAATTCCGCATCTCGATGTCGGGCGGACCGGAGTCGTATATGCGCATTACCGCGATTTCGCCGTAGATATCCGGCTGTCGGCCTGTGCCGCCAAGCTGGCCATAGATGGTTTGCAGGTTATCCGTATTGCCGACCCACATGACGGTTCCGCCGGGGTTTTCACGGAGCAGTCGTTCGGCGACATTGCTTGCCCCGATCACCCGGAGCTCAATTCCGCGTTGTTCAATTAATGGCGCGACGGTGTCGAGATTGCGTTTCTTGTCCGGGCTGTAGATCACGTCGATATCGAGATCGGCGACCGCCGCAGGCAGCGCCTGTGCCCGCGCCTTGCCTTTTTCAGTGAGGTCCGTATGAAGCGGTATCCGGTCGGCATGGCGCAGCAGGATGACGGTTGTCGTCGTGCCGGAGGCGGAATTATGGGAAGTGCAGGCGGCCAGTAAGGCGATTGCGGTGAACAGGGCTACGGATATCGATACTTTCAGGCTGCCTTTCATATTTTCCCCTCTGTTTTCTATTACCCCAGGCGGTAGAGCGATTCTTCTGACGGAGCCCCCTCGGTCGTGATTTCGCCCGTATTCACCATATGCAGGATATGCGCGAAGACGGAGCGCGCCGCCGCCGGATGCAGGTTCACCGGGACATCGGTATACATGCGCTTCACCATGTCGGGAATGGCCATGGGCCCGTTGCTCAGGCACTGCCGGATCTGGTCCATCCTCTCCTGCCGATGGGCGATCAGGGCCTCGACAAAGGGTTTTGTCTCGGTGATCGCCGGGCCATGGGTCGGCCAGTAGGTGTCGTAATCGAAGTCCAGCAGCTTTTCGAGGCTCTGCATATACTGGCTCATGTCGCCATCGGGCGGGGAGACAACCGTGGTTGACCAGCCCATCACATGATCGCCGGTAAAGAGGGTCTTTTCCTCTCTGAGGCCAAAGCAGATATGGTTCGACAGATGGCCGGGCGTATGGATGACATCGACGGTCCAGCCATTTCCAAGGATGACATCGTTATCCTCCAGCGCGACATCGGGCACGAACTCCATATCGCCGCCTTCCTCCGCTCCTGCGCCCATCTTGCCGCCGCCATGGGGGCCGAAGCCGTAGGTCTTGGCGCCGGTCAGCTTTTTCAGCGGCTCGGCGGCGGGGGAGTGATCGCGATGGGTGTGGGTGATCAGGATATGGGTGACCATTTCCCCCTTCAGCGCCGCCATCAGCGCACCGACATGCGCCCCGTCCAGCGGGCCCGGATCGACAACCGCAACCTCGCCGCGCCCGATGATATAGGTGCCGGTGCCGTGAAAGGTAAAGGCGCTCGGGTTATGGGCGATGACCCGGCGGATAAGCGGGCTGAGCTCCTCCGATACGCCATATTCAAATTCCAAGTCTCTTTTAAACGGGACTTTTACTGCCATGATCCTGCTTTCCGGTTTTTGGTGATTGTAGCAATAAGAGACGGAGCGGCAACAGGAAGTTTATCTTAAAATTGTTGGGATCAGAAATTTTCTGGAATACAATAGTATTTGAATATCGCCATGGTAGTGGCTAAATATCCAACTGGAAAAACCGAGGCAGGGGAAAAGTTGTGGCAGCCGGAAATTATGATGAGGGTATTGAACGGATCAACTTGACCGGAGCCTCCAGCAAACCGCACCAACGGGAATTGCGTGAACGCCAGGCGAAGCGCATGCATTTCAAGGTAATTGGAACGTCGGTGGCTATTCTGATTGCCTTTTCTTTATATGGAAGTTATTGGCTTCAGACTTTGGGCCGCTCGGGTGCGGCTGAAAAAGCCGTTGAGGCTGCGACCCTTATTGAGACGGAGCAATATAAACAGGCGCTCGACGTGGCGGACGATCTTGCAAATTCCGGCCATTATCAATGGTATGGGCATTTATATAAAACAGTTGCGCTGATTTACTTACAGCGGTTCAAGGAGGCGGGAATTGAGGCGGACAAAATGGCGTCTTTTTATCAGAGCGGGATGAAGATGCCACGCCGGTTTCTTAGAACCTATATACTGGCCAAGCTGTTGAATCACAACGTTGATGAAGCGTTGCAGGAACCGCTATCCGATCGTTTTTCACCCGCAATAATGAAGATTATTCGCGAAGTGCGAGCGATGTCGAATGTCTGCTATCCGATCGTGACCATTGCCGACATTGATGACCTTCATTCGATCCCCGAGAAACAGGGATGCTTTCCGGGCCCCAATGAATAAATGATTTGGATTTTGCCTCGCCATTCCGCTGACGGAGGGGCTATCGGCTGTCGGCGGTGTCATCGATCCGGGATATGATGAAGTCTTTCGCCTCCGGCAGGCTGCCCACTCGCATTGTATATATCTCAAGGGTTTTCATGCCGGCGACGGCGCGGGCGAGTTTGAGGATCGTTTCATACCCGATTTCAGTCGTGACGATGGCGCCGTAGACCCGCTTTATGCCCGCTGCCAGGAACATATCGCTGACCATCACCATATCATCGTAGGGGAAGTCGTCTTCATATCCGAGTTGATTGTCCAGAATGATGAAATAGTCCGAGGAGGGATTGTTTTTCAGCGTGATCTGATAGAACTCGATCCGATGGCCGCGGCTTATGGGTCCCCGCATTCGCAGAATGCTGACATGCTCGCCCCCATATTCCCATATTTCATAGTCAACATTGATGAACGAGCCAGAAGAGACTTCACGCCATTCCATACAGTAACCCGCAATTACCCGAAGACAGATAAAATACTCAAGACAAATACTATCTTTTGTTATGGAGCGCATCAAGCAATTATATCAGGTAAAGATGTTCCATGCGGGGCGACAGGAATGTTATTTCAGAAGGGTGGCCATGCGTCTTATTTACGCGCGCTGGCTTCCTCGATCCGTGACAGGATAAAGGCTTCCGCTTCGGAATACTCTGTTGTTGTCTTGTTTTCGACTTCCAGGTTTCTCATCATTCCGACAGCGCCGCTGAGTTTGATGATATTCTTGTATCCCTGATAGGCGATGACGATTGCCGTATGAACTCTCGTTACGCCAGCCTCGATGAGCAGATCGCAAAGATACAGCATATCCTCGTAGGACATGGTGTCCTCATAGCCGCGCCGATGGTCGACAAGGGCAAAATAATTCTTCGTCCGATTAATTTCCAGCGTTGCCCGATAGACGGGAATGCGCTCCTCAAGTCCAATTGGCCCGGTTATCTTGATGCAATGAAGAAGTTCGCCGGATATTTCACGGGTTTCCCAGTCAATATTGGAAGAAGTGCCAGATGAGATTATTTTACCTTTCATATGGTCCTTCCGTAACAAGGTGCAATCTATTATTATTATTATACTTTCAATAAATCAGTTTATATTAATATATTCAAAGCCGCATTTGATTTTTTTGGTATTTTTCAAAAAGAGCCGCCGGTTGCTTCCTGATTAGTCGGACGTCAGCTGTTTTTGGCGAAGCTTTTTATTCGGTTGAGCATAAACTCTTCCGCCGCGCCGAAATCCGGGGTGGCGATGGCGTCGATCTCGATATTCTTCGTCGCCGCAATGGCCTTGATCAGCTTGATCATATTGTCATAGGCGGAATCGTAGGTGACGACGGCATAGAAAAACCGCTTGATGCCCCGGGCAACAAGGATATCGCCGAAATGCGACATATCGGCCATGGACAGAAGGCTCTCCTTGCCTTGCCGGTTGTCGAGGATACAGAAATAATTTTCCGATTTCGTCAGGTTGAGGGTGGCCTCATACACCGGAGCCCTGTCATCCAGGTCCAGCAGGCCGCCGGGCGTCACCAGATGCAGGTATTCTCCGCCCGACTCCTTCGTCTCGTATGAGATGTTTGAAAATGTACCCGACGCCACCTTACGCCATTTCATGACAGAACCTCGTTGCGTTGGATATCACCGGATGTCCCGAACGGCAGTCGGCGAATATACAAGTAAATAATAGTGCTCATGATGGCCGGTTTCAAGTAGTACCGCGGGCTGGGTTGTGGTTGAGAGTCGTCGATTACTTTTAATCTGCGCGGGGGAACCATTTGCGCGATGGTGCGTTGGTTGATTATCTAAGGCTCTTTATGAGGACAGAACAATGGAAAAAGCTGGATATGTTCTACGGAAGCAGGCGGCCAGAACGGCCATTATAGTGGCAACCGGTGCGATTTTGGCGTCCTGTGCGGCGCAGCATCCGCCGCCACAGCAGGTCGACGCGAGCAGCCCGACGGTGACCTATAAATACCATAATGACGATGAGCTTATACAGGTCAACCAGCGCGCAGAGGCTTACTGTCGCCAGTATAATTTCACCTCGCGGCCGGACACTTTCTCGACGAATTCGGACGGCAGCAAAGCCGTTGTTTTCGAATGTGTCCCCACGGCGACCACTGCGGCAAATCCAATTCAGAACACAAACCTTATCTATACCTACCGGACGGATCAGGAACTGGTAAACGCCTCGCGAAACGCGCAGGCGCATTGCGCGAATACCGGCAGTGACCAGGTGATTGCGAGCATCGATAACAATAACGACGGCTCCCGGACAGTTACCTTCCAGTGTCGGCCGTGACCGCACAACCCCCCCGTTGCGGAGTCCTGGAAGTGAGGAGGCCGCCTTTGCTCCCTGAAAGGCGCGCCTCCTTTTTCATGCCCTGCCGCCGTCACTCGATCGGATAAACGGGGGCGTCCTTGCCTTCGCTTTCCCAGTTGATCCAGAGCTTGTTATCCGTTCCGAGTTCCAGCGTCACGAAGTTCCGCGCCCGGATATACTGATCAGAGGCGAACGGCGTGAGCATGGAAATGCGGATGTCCTGCGCCTCGTCAAGATACTCCGTGCGATCATTGGTCGCCGCCATGATGCCCAGCCATTGCAGGCGGCTGGGGGAGGGATGGACGATGCCCGACGACACCACCTGATGGACCTTGAGGTTGCGCGCCTGATCATGGATGACGCCGATACAGCCGATATGCACATCGCCCGAAAGGATTACGGTCTTGAAGGTCGCGATCTGCCGCTCTCCCGGCGGCGGTTCGGGATTTCGCTGCCTGGTGCTGGACAGCAGCTTGTGGATTAGCCGGGCGCGCTCTCCCTGATGGTTTTTCGCGCGCCAGTGATCCTTGAGGTCATCCGTCAGCTCCTCCTCCCACGGGGTTGCGTCGAAGAAGCCTTCGGTCAGGGAGAAATCGCGATACACCACCGGCACGGCGGATAGCACAAGCAGATGCCCCTCGGTCACGCCATCGAGATGGGCAATCAGCGATGCCCACTGACTGTCGCTCATCACCCTCTGCAACGTTCGTTCCGCCCGGTTGTCGAGGGCGAGGATATTGTATCCGCGAAAGCTGAAGCCGAAGGCATAATGATCCGCCGCCTTGTCCAGCAGGCTCGTATTGAAGCGGGAGCGGATCTGGAACATCTCGAAATATTTCTTTGCGGTGTCGAAAATATACTTAAACACCTCGCTTCCCTGCAGGTCATCGGGGAAGCTGCCCCAGCCATCGAAGATATCATGGTCGTCCCACATCATGACCGAGGGGATACTGGCCAGCATCTTGCTCATGGAAGGATCGCTCCAGCGGGTCTGGTAGAGCTTGTCGTAGAATTTGTCGATCTGCGGGCGCATGGTCACATTTGCCGTGCGGGCAATCTTGTCGTCCTGCGACAGCGTGTTCCACTCCTGCAACTCCGGCACGGAGGTCCAGATGCTGTCCGCATAGAGCTGGTCCCCGCCCATGAGGAGGAGGGAGAAGGGCGCTTTCCCATGCGCGACTTCCATGTCCTGCCAGAGCTTGTGCGGGTTCTCCGTCTTGTGCATGAGGGCGAGATCGGAAAATCCGTTGCAGGAGGCATAGGCGAATATCGGCCTCTCCGCCTCGCCGGGCACATAGAATTCCCATTGATCTCGGTCATTGCCGCAGGCCGCCACCGTGCCATCGATCTTTATCTGATAGGAGACCTGCTTGCCGGTCCCGCCGGTTGGGGCGGCAATTGTCCGCTCGCCGCGCCAGACAATGGAGGAGGGGGTTGTGCCGACCTCGCGGCACGCCACGGCGGTGCCATCCACCACCCACCCGGCCTTTTCCACCTTGTCCGTGGTGGAGAAAACAACCGTATAAACCGTCTCCGCCTCGACCCCGAGTATCGGCCCGACCTTGAGCGTTGCCATAAACTCCTCCCTTGTTTTTACGCCGTACAGATATGAGGAGGGATTTTAGGCGTCAAACGCCGCCGCCGCAAGGCTGCAAAACCCCGGCATTTTGCACGTAATTTGCTTAAGTTTTAGGGAAACTTGAAAATGGTCGGGGCGAGAGGATTCGAACATATATATTCTAAGATATTGATATATAATAAATTAACTGTGAAATATGTAAGGTTTTTACTGTTATATAGTAGCCTTACATTGGGGCTTTCGTCAATCCAATCAGTCTATAGTTGAAGTCATACTGCTTTTATGGCCTAATACTATCATTTCGATAGAGAAGATGCGTGTTTTACAGTTTTCAGTTGGCTATCTCCACACTATAACTGATAGGAAAGGGTCTTATGATTATTCACGATAATACTATCCATTTTGACGACAGGCCGTGGTCAATCCGTGGTTATGTTTATGACAAATCAAGTACCCGCTATAGATTCATCGTTCCCGAAGATCTGATCTTTGCCGAGACTCAGCGATGTGTCCTGAGTCCTAGTGATATGTTAACTTGGGTAAAGCAACAGAAACATAAGCTCGAAATATATTGTTCCAATTATGCAAATAATAGACAAAATCTAAAGCGTCCCCTTAAAGACGGTGACGATATCATTATTATTAAAATATAGATGTCAATGGAGAGGTCGATTTGGTTTAGTGTTGTGTTTTAAGCTCGTCTTTTCCTGTCTAGTTTATGAGGTTAAATAATGAGTCTGGAAGGATAAGTCAGTGTCAATTTATAAGGAAAAGCGCGAACCGCTCGCATTCAAAAACCCAAACCGTGCCTGGGTAATCAACGAGCTATTAAAGCTGAATAGGGAGTGGGAGGGCTGGGCGAAATACATCCAGACGATTGAAGATCACTCTTACGACAAAAATCGCCAAGCTGAGTGTTTCGCTGACGGTGTGGAGAACATTGACGCTCATGACATTTTGCGAACAAAAACGCTCACTTTCTTGGATAACAATATCCAAGGCCACAATTTCATGATGTCAAACGAATACAAAGACCCTTACGAAGACAAGCTATCTCGATTACGTAATAAAGTTCCAGATCGCATTAAAGAACTAAAAATACTCATTGCGTCACTTGAGTATGCGAGCGTGCCAGATGGGTTTTGGAAAGAGCAGGGTAAATCTCTAATTCAGAAAATCAAGGACAAGGGGCCTGAAGCGGCTGCAAAGATAGCAGAAAGTTATCTAAAAAATCCGCTTCAAAGTGATTGAAGGATGCTGGCTCATAGGTAAGTAGGGAACTCGCCAGCTCGTGCACTTAGTTAAGGAGAATGATATCAAGAGGAGCCTCCACAGTACCCAAAAGTCCCGCCCAATAATAACAAGAGCAGCCACTCTAATTTGGGGTGAAAGGCTGCGGCGCGTACAATCATAATTATATGAATAATATCAAAGCTTTACAAGAAATGGTCGGAGCGGGAGGATTCGAACCTCCGGTCCCGTCGTCCCGAACTTGCGGACTCTGTCAGATTGCCTTCTGATTTACCCGCTTCGACAGTTCCTCTCTGCTTTCAACCCGTTCTGAGTATCGGTCCACCAGATAAGACGAACGCCCTCGCGTCAGAAGTGTGAACTTCATCAATTCTTCCATCACATCAACCATCCGGTTGTAGAACGGCGAGGGCTTCATGGAGCCATCTTCTTCAAACTCCATAAAGGCTTTTGGAACCGAGGACTGATTGGGGATTGTAATCATGCGCATCCATCGTCCCAAAATACGCATCTGGTTGACGGCGTTGAAGCTCTGGGACCCGCCGCACACCTGCATTACTGCGAGCGTGCGGCCTTGTGTGGGCCTCACCCCGCCAATCGGGGCCAATGGCAGCCAGTCTATCTGTGTTTTCAATATACCCGTCATTGCACCGTGACGTTCGGGCGAGCACCATACATGCGCTTCGGACCAAAGCGATAGTTTTCGCAACTCCTGCACCTTTTCGTGACTTTCCGGAGCATCATCGACGAAGGGTAGCCCGGACGGATCAAAAATTTTCACATCCGCCCCGAACTGGCGAAGAACATGTGCCGCCTCTTCCGTCATTAGCCTGGAATAGGATCGTTCGCGCAGCGACCCGAAGAGCATCAGGACACGGGGAGGGTGAGTTGGCTCGCCTGGCAGCGACAGCTTATCCTTGTCGATAGCGTGAAAATGCTCGGCAACAATATTGGGGAGTGACGGTTTCATGGTGCCGTAATGACCTCCCCGTCTTCTTTTGTGTAGGTTTCTCCTGATGGTACGTCAAGCAAACTGAAGACGGCTTCCGATGGTCGGCAAAGTGCGACACCCCTGGGCGTGCAGACGATGGGGCGATTTACCAGCACGGGGTGGTCCAGCATGGCGTCCAGAAGGGCGTCATCTGAAACATCAGGGTCAGTTAACCCCAGTTCCTCAGCGGGAGATTTTGATGTGCGCAAAGCCTCGCGCGGCGTCAGGTCGGCCGCCGCAAACAGGCCCAGTAGTTGCGGGCGGGTCCAGCCAGTATTCAGGTACTCAATGACAACGGGCTCCCCCGCATAGGCACGGATGATGTCCAGCACGTTGCGCGACGTACCGCATTCCGGGTTGTGATAAATAACAATACTCATGAAGTCTCTGCTTTCGTTTCGGTTGTGGACAGTTCTTGCAAGGCTGAGGTCAGGGATTTTTGCCGATTTCATCAATGAAAAGCGGGCAAAGTTCCGGACGAGTGCCGCAACAATCTTCCCTTAAAAACCCGGGAAGACTGCGCACGGCATTGAAATCAGCAAAATGCCGGATTGTGCGGCCTTGCCGTTCATTGCGGACGTCCAGCCGGATAGATTGGCCAAGGGCAGAAAAGGCGGTAAAAGGGTCAAACGAATCTATATATCATGAATAATTGATATTTTTTGCAGGGTCAATGATGAAATTTGTGGAAGGTCTATTATTATCAAAATCTTAGTAAAAATAGTCGGAGCGGGAGGCGTAACCTCCGATCCCGTTACTCCTAGCTTGCCGGCTCTGTCAGGTTCGCCGTGTTGTAAAGGCCGATCAGTTTCTCGTTTGTCAGCAGACCGCTGAAGAAACCGTCCGCTTCTTTCTTTTTCGGGATAAAGACGGCCTTCACCCAGAAGGCCTTGTCCGGGGCGAGGGAGAACTTGCCGGGAACAATGCCGGTGACCCAGCCGTTGCCGTGAACGACATAGCGGCTGTCGTCGGCGAAACCTTCCGGCCCGTCCTTGACTTCGCTCAGGCGCAGCTGAACCTTGTCACCGTTCAGGATGCGGTCCATGAAGAAGGTGACGATCGTATATTCCGCCATGTCCTTCGAGGCCGAGGGATCCCCCGTCGCAACAGCATTCGTGAGGATATGGCTGCGGAACGTCATATAGTCGCGCACCCCTTCCTCGCTCATTTCCTCGATCGCGGCGGTCGGTACGATATAGGTTTCGACGAGGGGGCTTTCCGCGCGCATATATCCCCATTGATGGCCCTGGAGGATCACCTGATCGCCGGAGAGTTCATAGTCGGCAACGAAGGAGATGCCGACACGGCGGCCCGTCGCATCGACCAGAATCAGCCGCGCGCCAAGCCGGTTGATCTGGGGCGCGTCCTTTGGATGGAAAAATTCGTTGAGCTGCACATTCTCGACGCCGAAACCGGCGAGGTCGGCATTCTCGTCCGTGGCGATCCCGCCGCTTCCGACGATGTTGAACTGCGCCTCAATGGCCTCCGGTTCTTCTCCTTTGAGGCGCAGGACTGTCGCCGCGACCGCCGACTGGATATGCCAGGCGACATCATCGGGATTCAGCGCGACGACATTGATGACTTCCTCCTCATCATCGCTCGATCCGAACGGGTTGGACAGAAGGTTGTTGACGCTCTCAGTCATGCTTTCCTGACAGCCGCCGAGCAGCAGGGGCATCAGGACAGCGGCAAGGGCGAGGAAGCGGTGTGCGGGGTTAGATTTCAATATGTCAGTCATTTTCATTCCCCCTAAAACCGCGTCCGGTCGGCCAGGGCCTTGGTGACCGCTGCCTTCACTTCCGGCGTCGCGTATTCAAGATACTGCTTTGCGACCTCCGGATTGCGGAGCGCGGCCGCGACCGCGTCATTGATCAGATCCTGTTTTTCCTTCTCCGCATCCACCGGAACGGCCTTCGCCATAACGTCGGGATTGGAGGCGCTCCAGAGCCCTTCCTGCTTTTCTTCCGCTGTTGCGGTCGCCAACGCCGCTGCCGGACTTCGCTGGAAATAAAGTTGCGGGAAAGTCAGCGAGTAGAGGAAGTATTGGATGGAATTCGCAAACACGTACTGGAAATAGGCGAGGGTGAGCGCTGCCGTCATTGCCAGAACGGCGCGTGTCCTGAACGCCGACGGCAGCATTATGATTTGCGGTGCGAACATGTTGGTGACGATGATGTAACTCAGCAGGACGACGGTGAGAAAGGTTGTGGGTCGGGAAAAGGCTGAAATCGTGTTCAGATCGACGATCCCGCCGCCATCATTTGCCAACGCGACGCGGACCGGTGTCCACAGCATCAGAACCATTAACAGGACAGTGACAAACTTCCGCATTGGCAGCCCCCCTTTATATGATGTTTTTATAGTAAAGGGACGGTAAAATTGAGTCAAACCCTAACAGTAATCGCTTATATATCCTATTTAACTGATTTAGTTGGGAAAGTATCGTTTGGTGAAAAGCATCAGGAGACGCGATGGCTCGCGTGATGCAAAGATCGATGGAGGTTTTCAGTAAAAATGGTCGGGGCGAGAGGATTCGAACCTCCGACCCCGTCGTCCCGAACGACGTGCGCTACCAGGCTGCGC
>JBBDJF010000043.1:0-4876 GCA_040880045.1 Sneathiella sp. | reverse complement strand
ACTCTTCATCAGCCGTCATCCACTTTTATTTGTTCAATAGCTATGGCAAGCGCGGTATCTCCTATACAGGCCGTGCTGCCTGCAAAGGTTTATTATGCGAGATGCAAAAGGAGTTGATGTGGCGGGTGGTCAGATTGAGCTTAGAAGAAAGCTGACACTCCCGCTTCTCGCGCTCTACGGGCTGGGCGTCACGATAGGCGCGGGCATATATGTTCTGGTCGGGGCAACGGCGGCGCGGGCCGGAATATACGCGCCCGTATCCTTTCTCATTGCCGCTGCTGTTGTCGCCTTTACCGGCTTTGCCTATGCCGAGCTGTCCACCCGGCACCCGGTCAGCGCCGGCGCAGCGGCCTATATAAGGGCGGGCTTCAATTCGAGAAGTCTCACTCTGGTCGTCGGATTAATGGTGGCGGCATCGGGCATTGTGTCCTCGGCCGCCGTCTCTATCGGCGCGGCGACATATATTGGCGAGATTATTTCGTTGCCGCCGTCCGTGCTGGCGGTGGCGGTTATCCTGATTGTCGGCGCGGCGGCGGCGTGGGGGATACTGGAATCCGTTACGATCGCCGCCATTTTCACCCTGATCGAGATCGGCGGCCTAGTTCTCGTCATTTACTACGGTGTGAGTTCCGATCCCGCCATTCTATCGAAATCGGTGGATTTGCTGCCCCCGTTCGAGCTCTCCGCCTGGAGCGGAATTATGTCGGCGAGCCTGCTCGCGTTCTTCGCTTTCGTCGGATTTGAAGATATTGCCAATGTTGCGGAGGAAGTAATTGAACCGCATAAGACCCTTCCGCGCGGCATTATTCTTACGCTTCTGATCACCACCCTCCTGTATTTTCTCGTTGTTTCGGTCGTTGTTCTCGTCGTACCGATGGCGGACCTTGCGGGCTCCGCCGCGCCGCTTGCGCTCGTCTTCGAAAAGTCGGGAGATGCAACGGGAGGGATTTTTCGCACCATTGCGGTCGTCGCCACGACAAACGGGGTGCTGATTCAAATCATCATGGCATCGCGGGTGATATACGGCCTGGCGAAGCAGAAGAACCTTCCCGCATTCCTCGCATTGGTTAATCCCGTCACGCATACGCCGCTTGTCGCCACGGCGGTTGTTGTCGCCCTCATTGTTGTTTGTGCGACGCTCCTGCCGATCGCCGAGCTGGCGGAAACGACATCGACCATCGTCCTGCTCATTTTTTGTCTGGTAAATTTTGCCCTGATTCGCCTGAAAATAACCGGCGGCCAGCCCTCTGAAAATGTGTTTGTCGTGCCGTTCTGGGTTCCAGTGACGGGGATGGTTTCCAGTGCCGCCCTGCTAATAGTTGGGTTTCTGTCATTTTAGGGCAGCAGCGCGATCCGGAAATAAGGGAGCGGTACCGCCGGATGCGTCAGCTTGCTTGCTACGTTTATCTCATTGAATATTTTTCGGGTCTGGTTAGCTCAAAAGATATTTTCAATCCCGAAACCAAGTCAGGACATAGACAAGGCGTTTGCCTGTGCCATTGCTGAGTTTGTACCAGAAACGATAGAGGGGGTGGAGCAGCTTTGTCAGCCCTGTAATTTGCTTTGCCCTGTCAAAACGCTCATCACCGATTGTAGATGGCCCATCAAGATCCGGCTTAACAGGGGAGGGGTGTATGAGAAGGGTCTCCAGCCCTGTCTCCCAGCTGCGGCTATGGATAATATCCACCGGGATCCAGTTTTTCTGCATAAAATGAAGGAGCCGTTTGGCGGCTTTTTGAGTGAGCAGATAAGCATAGGCACCGCTTGGCGAGGTTGGCACGCGCGTGATGCTGTACCCATGACGAAGCGCCGCGAGCCGGCGAAATCCTATGTCAAATACTTTGCCATGGCCAACAAAGCGGATCAGGTCCCAGTGAAGGGTCGTGCCTTGGATATCTTCCAGAACGTCCTTGAAATTCCCGGCAAGGAAGACGTCATCTTCCAGGATCAGCGCACCTGGGATGCCCTCGGCCACCATCTTCTCATAGATCTTGCGATGAGAAAGGAGGCAACCGATTTCTCCGGCTTTCAAGTCTTTCCCAAAATACCGCCGACGCTTTTCTCCATCATAATCGGCAAGCGTGTCTATATCGAGCTGATAGCCATCCACAGCTTCAAAAAATGTCGGGATCAGCCCAACTTCGTCAAGGCGCTCAGTCATATCCGCGCGCCGAAGGTCGTCTTTCAGCCTATTTATAACAAAGACTGGCGGCAGGTTATCGGAGGTTGAAGGTTGCAAGAATGTTCACCGCTTATCAAAAGTTACAGTCGGATTGTTAAGCGATGTGACGCGCGGGATCAAGATGATTACGAATTCTGACCTCTTGGCCCTGTCGTGCCGGGTAAGTCTCGCTAAATTTCCTGTTGGTCGAGTTCACGTAGTTTCTGCTGAAGTTCGTGGAGATATCGATCCTTGACGTTCATCTCATCAAGATACGCGATGGTATTGTTCAGGTAATCGCGGCAGGTTCCGAGATGCCCCTCCCCGGAAGCGAGAAGCCGCGCCGTCTCCTGTATGTCCATTTCCGCGATATAGCGCGGATGTGTCCGGTTAATGACAAATGTCAATCCTTCCACCGTTTTATCGGGCAGGCGAATCCGCACGTGCTGAGCATTGTAGGAGCCCGAGATCATTTCCCGCATCCACAGGATATCCGTTTCGCTGTCGATTTTCTCCGGGGCGATATGAAAGGCCCGGCCGTTGCAGGAGCCGCCATAGTCAAGGGCGAGCATCAGGCCGGGCTTTTCCGGGCTGCCACGTCCAATGGACGCCTGAAGGCAAAAGCGTCGCCGAAAGCCGTACAGGCGGGCAGGTTGCCAATCCGTGTAGTGAAACGCCGGATTCCAGAGCAGGGAACCATAGCCGAAAACCCAAAGCCCTTCATCCAGAGCGACTTTGGCAAGAAACTCTCGCCTGGTCTCATCTCGCTCCTCATGGGTCAGGGCATGAAAGGGACCACGACGCTTGGCTTCGCGAATAAGGTTGTCTATTCGTTCTCGATTAATTTCTTCGCGTATCAACATGATATTTATTTTAACTTATCTGCGATAATTCGCTAATCTGTATTTTCAATTCGGTAAAGCAAGGCTTATTTCGAGGTAGCCAGTCAATGTTGAAGAATCTTTTAAAAAATGTCCAGAGGCCGGAGCTGGATTTTTCAACCCTGAAAAAGCCGCGCAAGCCCAACACTTACCTTATGTCTCCTCCAGACTATTGCTTGTATCCGCCCAAGACCATCAGCCCGATTTTTGATATTCCGGTTCAGGATCTGGCCGCAACGTTTGAGGGCATGGCCCTGTCCGAGCCGCGGACGGAAAAACTGACGAGCCGTGAAATGGGAGCGGATTTGCAGGTTGATTATGTGCAGTATTCCAAACTCATCGGCTATCCGGATACGATTACGGCCCGCTTTATCGACCTGGGCGAGGGTAATTCAACCCTGGCCGTGTTCAGCCGGGCCCATTATGGCTATCGCGATTTTGGCGTGAACGAGGCACGGGTAAAGGACTGGATGCGCAAACTTGACCTCGCAATCAAGAAGCGCAACCATCAGATCTTGTAGCTGCGCAAGGTATTATAATAAGGAAGCTGTTCTTCCAGAAGCTCTGATTGCGCTAGGCTCAATGTAATTTCTCGGTCCTCATACGGCGCGAAACCTGTTGAAGCCTCCACCGAAGCATACCAATGCGCCGCCCAGACACCGTCCTCCGGGCGCCGCCCTTTCGGCCAGCGGAGCATTTCCGCTTGCCATTCGATATCAAGCGCCGTGCAGAGCTTCTTTAAGCTTGTTTCCGGGTTTTTCAGTATATCTTCTGCTTCAACAACAAGGGGCGGACGGTTCGCCAAATTTCTGATTTCCTCAAAAATCTCCAGTTGACGTTTAATGCCGATATCCTCTGTCGAAATCTGGTCCCATTTCGCGGCGTAGGACGCAATTGCCCGTTTCGGATCGCGAATGAGGAAGACATTCCGGTGTTTGCGAAACACGCCAAGGTCCACCTCCTCCAGCATATGGTGTGTCATGTGTTTGATATAGAGGCTGCTTCCCTTCGGGAGTGGTGCGTTCAGGTTATCCGCAACGGTCCGCCAATTTGTCGGTTGGCTGGCGATAACTTCCTTATACATCGGGTGATGCAGGCCGGTTCTGGCAAGATAATAGGCGTAGAACGGCTCGTCCACCGCTCGGCATTCCGGACGGCTGGCGAAAGAACGCATCATTGCCGTTGAAATATTGCGTGGACCGGACCACATCGAAATACGGATGGTATCCGCCGTATTCGTCATGATCCGGCTCCTTTTATTTTTTAACGGTGACGTCGTCGGGAATCTATAGCCCGAGGATCAGCTTCGCCATGATATTACGCTGTATCTCGTTTGATCCGCCATAAATCGATACTTTGCGGGCATTGAAATAACGGGGGGCAACGCCACTCGCATAATCTGCACCGATCGGTTCTTCGTTCTGCCCCGGATAGAGCGGTGTGAAGGGCTGGGAATAGGTTCCTACTGCCTCCAGCGCCAGTCCGACGACCTCCTGATAGAGATCTGTGCCCCGGCATTTCATCAGGGAGGATTCCGGTCCCATATTCTGACCGGAACTAAGTTTGCTCAAAATTCGGAGTTCAGTCATTTCGAGCGCTTGCACGGCAACTTCCAGTCGTGCAAGCTTGGCATTAAAGGCCGCATTTCTGATAACAGGTTCATTGCCATCGACTTCCTTTGACGCAATCGACCGAACCTTTTCGATGCCGCGCTTCAGGCGGCCGGCATAGGCATTTCCCCGCTCGAACTCAAGGAGGTACTTTGCATAGGTCCAGCCCTTGTTGATTTCACCGATAAGGTTTTCCTTTGGTACTTTTACGTCATTGAAAAAGA
>JBBDJF010000042.1:0-31394 GCA_040880045.1 Sneathiella sp. | reverse complement strand
CCGCACCATCCGCGTCATCCGGATTGTCGACATCGGAACGCGCCGCGGCCCAGCGACGGAAGCGCAGACATTATATGAAGACCTCGCACCACCGCAACAGAACGAGCAAAAGGACGACATCGCCAACGCAACCGTCGCAAAAAGAGACGCAGGCGCGGGGCGGCCGACAAAAGCGGATCGGCGAGCGCTTGACAAATTGCGGACAAAGACCGAGGAATGAGGAAGATTCTTCGCAAAAGGAAAGCCGGTGGTATTACCAAGAAAACTTGATCAATATATTACCGCATGGGATGCGGATGGTACGGGCTATTTTAAAGTCGGGCGTATCTTCCTGGATGAAACACAGGACGCCAAAAAACTGGAAGCAGCCGCGAAAAAGGTGGCCCGTGATATAGAGGCCGAGGTCATGTACGCCTGGGATCTTGGCATGCCGAAGTCCGATGCTTGGTGGCTTGGCTGGGGTGGCTATGACCTGGAAGAGGATATTCCTTTTTTCGCCACTATGTCCAAAGCGGAAGTGCAGCGAAAAATTGAGGCATTCAACCCCGGGGATAACGAGTTTGAATGCGCCTCGATTGACGAATATAAAGAATTGCTGTTCGACGCTTATGATGAGGATCTGACGGCAGCGGAGCTGGTTCGCGGCTTCGAATGCTGGGCTAGGTCCCTCGACGCGAAGGCACAGAAAACGCTCCTCAAGGATCTGCAAAGCTGGCAGCGAAATGCAAAAGAAGAATAGTCCTCATCCAGAAGGAAAGCCGCATGGCATTTGTCATTGATCCGATAAAGACGCCCTCCGTCGCAGTGGCGGATACCGACCTGCGCTTTCCGGTCCGTCGGATATTCTGCGTCGGGAGGAATTACGCCGAGCACGCCCGCGAAATGGGAGGAGACCCGGATCGCGAGCCTCCCTTCTTCTTTACAAAGCCCGCAGACGCCGTGGTCGACAGTGGGTCGGAAATTCCTTTTCCAAAACTCACCAAAGACCTCCACCATGAAATCGAGCTGGTCATAGCCATTGGAAAGCCGGGTGAGAATATTCCGAAGGAGACGGCGAAGGAGCATATTTTCGGATATGCCGTCGGCATCGATCTGACACGCCGGGATCTACAAAAAATTGCGAAGGAGAAGGGGCGTCCATGGGATAGCGGGAAGGCGTTCGATCAATCTGCCCCTTGTGCCGCCATAACACCGATCAACGATGCGCAGAATATTGAGCAAGCAAGTATTTCTCTTTTGGTAAATGGCGGAACCCGCCAATCTGCGACAATCGCCGATCTCATCTGGTCAATCGAGGAAGTTATTTCAGTCTTGTCGGAATCATTTGCGCTCGCGCCCGGCGATCTTATTTATACGGGCACACCAGCAGGCGTTGGGCCGCTTGTCACCGGGGATCATGTTGTTGGGCAGGTTACCGGGCTAGCGCCCATAGATATTCGTTTAATCGCCTGATTCTCAGTTAGTTCATGCAAAAAATCGTTTGACTAGCTGGTTCGTGACGATACATGAACTTCATGGGTTTATTTGTTGAAGAGGGCGGCCTGAAAGCCTTAAATATCCCCCCGGAAGGTGAATGATGCAATATATTCAAAAACTAGCGATTTGCGGTCTGGCCTTTTTTGCGGTTTCCTCCTGTACTGGAGATGAAGATTATCTCCCGAAGAAAATTGCCGCCTTTGGTCCTGAGGATTGCAAACCCGTCGTCGAGCAGGAGATAGATCGGATCGCAATTGATCGAAGCAAGATTTCAAAAATCGAATACCTAACCTACCATATTTCCGAGGGTGAAGATGGCGAAGAGTATAATTATCAGGGCTGGCTGAGTTTCAACAATTGCAAGGGTAATTATGTCGTCGACATGAACAGGCTCTGCCAGATTCAGGCAGCTTATCCACGCGGCAACTGTAAAACGGAAGATATCCTCGCCCAAAAGTAACGAGAGGCTTCATAGGATGTTACTTCCGGATATGTTGATTCGAGTTAACCATAACATGCTGAAAAATTTATATTATCTTTTTCAATTATAGCTATTTTTCGAACATTTACAGTTAATATCCAGACGCATTTTATCCGAAACCTTCAATTAGATACATTTTTACGAAAAATCGTCTGAAATTAACCATAAATCTTTGTTTTTATGTGGTTTCGGACACATTTTCCCGCTAAAATAGGCAAAGCAGCACAAAGTCGCGCTTTACCGGCTTGTCGATATTGGGGTTGCGCCAATCACTTGAGGATAGGACTGAAAAGCGCATCAGATGAGTTTCGCTCGACATAACCGTGGAAGACCTCTCTTCAGCCAGGCCGACCTTGTCTCGGCGCGGGAACGGGCGTTGCTGGCTGAAAACCGGCAATTGCGCAACAGGAACAAGCGCCTGAAGGATGCGATGCTCACGCTGGTCGAACGGGTTGAAACACAACTCCCTTATCTCGAAGACCGCATTCCCTTGTTTGAGCAACCCCGGTCTACGGGACGGGAATGGCAACAGGCACGGGAGAAAGACAGTTATCGAAAACATTCCCATCATCAGGAATACAGCCCTCCACCAAAGATGGAAATTTATGAGCCCTATCATGAGCCGATAGAATTTGGGGAGCCCGCACCGGCAATGCACTTCGGCGCTGAAAATACACGACGGTCCGAGAATCGGACGACACAGGCTTCCCGGAAAAGTAAAGCTACCTCAACGGATTTCAGGATTTCACCAGAGCTGGCGCCAGAGGAGATTGATATCCTCAAGTCGCCAACACGGGACCGCCCTCAACAGAAGCCCCGCCAAAGGAAGACAGTGGATGTTGTCGACCTGCATCCATCCATGCATCCCGGCCAAAAAACGACGGAGCGATATGAAGCGGGCGCTGCCGGTTCCTTTGATATTCCTGATTTCGAATTTCCGGAAGAGGAACCCGTTCTGGACATTGATTTCGAACGTAAGGAAACATTGCGGGCAGCAATGCGCCGCCGCGTTAACCGGCTTCGCTGGTAAAAGACAGCGAAAATCGGTATGCTGCGGGGATCGCGCTTGATCCATCGCAAACCTGCTATATCTGAACTGACGACATGCCCGAACTTGCCAAACACCCCGAGGAACTTCCGCTGCCCGTTCTCTACAGCTTTCGGCGCTGCCCCTATGCCATCCGGGCGCGTATGGCAATTGCCGGTTCCGGTGTGATTGTTGAACTTCGCGATATATTGTTACGGGACAAACCCGAAGATATGATTGCGGCAAGCCCGAAGGCGACCGTGCCCGTGCTAAAACTCCCTGATGGGGAGGTTATTGACGAGAGCCTTGATATAATGCTCTGGGCACTGGCCCAGAATGACCCCGAAGGCTGGCTGCCGCCAGAGCCTCCCCTTCGTGAGAAAATGTTCGCCCTGATAGGTGAGAATGATGGCCCTTTCAAAAACAGTCTCGACCGCTACAAATACCATGTGCGCTTTCCCGAAAAATCCCGGGAAGACTATCGACAAAGCGGGGAAGTTTTTCTTGAGAACCTGGAGCAGCGCCTCAAAAGCCACTCGTATCTTCTGACTGATCGCCCCACTCTCGCGGATATGGCGATTTTTCCTTTTATCCGGCAGTTTGCGAATACTGATATTGCCTGGTTTGAAACGGCGCCCTATCCAAGCCTGCGGCGCTGGCTGAATGAAATCCTCTCATCGTCAAGCTTCCTTCATATTATGAAGAAACGTGAAATCTGGAGCGACGGCAAAAAAGGTGCGCTCTTTCCCGCTCCCGATGGAATCTGAGTATTTCGGACAGTCGGGCGCGGATTTCAGCCCCTGTGACAAGTATCGTTATCGTCTTTGGCGGCAATGGGGAGACGGTCGCCGGGTTACCTTCATCATGCTGAACCCCTCCACCGCGGATGCGGCCCGCAACGACCCGACCGTTGAAAGATGCCATCGCCGGGCTGTGGATATGGGCTTTTCCGCACTTGAGGTAGTCAATATTTTTGCCTATCGCGCGACGGACCCGAGGGCGCTAAAGAAGCACGCCAGACCCATCGGCCCCGACAATGACACCACGCTAATTGCAGCCGCAAAAAACGCCGATTTGATCATCTGCGCCTGGGGTGGCCATGGAAATCATCTGGGCCGACATGATGCGGTGCGACAGCTTCTCAGAAAACATGCTATAACGCCTCATGTCCTATCCCTGACAACGAAGGGATTACCCGGTCATCCGCTATATTTACCCTATTCGCGGCGGCCGGTCCTCTGGACGGATTTTTGAATCAGAGAATGTCATGGCAAAGCTTTATTTCAACTATTCCACCATGAATGCCGGAAAATCAACGACGCTGCTGCAATCAAGCTTTAATTACCAGGAACGCGGAATGCGCCCGTTCCTGTTCACGGCCGCACTTGATGATCGGTATGGTGTCGGTAAAATTTCATCGCGCATTGGCCTGCAATCCGAGGCACATCTGTTTTCGGCAGACACCAATCTGTATGACATAGTGAAGTCAGAAACAAAGCGAACACCTGTTGATTGCGTGATGATTGACGAAGCCCAGTTCCTCTCGAAAGATCAGGTTTTTCAACTGACCGAAATTACGGACAGGCTCAAAATTCCGGTTCTTGCCTATGGCCTCAGAACGGATTTTCAAGGCAATCTTTTTGAAGGAAGCCAGTATCTCCTCGCTTGGGCGGATGAATTGCGAGAGCTCAAGACCATCTGCCATTGCGGCAAGAAGGCCACTATGGTGATCCGGGTGAATGAAAACGGCCGACCGGTTAGAGAAGGAGCACAAAAGGAAATTGGCGGCAATGACCGCTATGTTACCCTTTGCCGCCTGCATTTCAAGGAAGCGGTCTATCAATAAAAATACCGGAGAGCCAAGAATAGCTCTCCGGTATTTCTCGTTGTAGAATTTCTTCTGTTATTCAGGACGCAAGGGCGGCGTATTGCTTGAAATGATAGTCTGTGTTGCCGAACAGCATCTCAATTGTCGTCAGGCGTTTGAAATAATGGCCGATTGAATATTCATCGGTCATCCCCATGCCGCCGTGAAGCTGGATGGATTGTTCCCCGAC
Source organism: Sneathiella sp. (assembly GCA_040880045.1). Classification (GTDB taxonomy): domain Bacteria; phylum Pseudomonadota; class Alphaproteobacteria; order Sneathiellales; family Sneathiellaceae; genus Sneathiella. The sequence goes on along the minus strand of JBBDJF010000042.1, from coordinate 26,353 downwards.
GAATTTTGCAGCCTGGCCAACCTGCGCCTTGGCTGCGGCGACTGCCTTGCGCCGCTCCCCCTCGTCGTCAAGTTCGAGCTTCATCGCCAGCATGTCAGACATGGATTTGGACTGTTCCGCTTCCATATACATATCGACCATACGATGCTGCAACACCTGGAACTTGCCAATCGGCGTGCCGAACTGCTTACGCTCCTTGATATACTCATTGGTGATATTGTTCGCCGTGCGCATTGCGCCCACTGCCTCTGCGCAAAGGGCCGCTATTGTGCGTTCCGTTACTTTCTCGATGGCCGGGAAGTCCCCGCCTTCTTCACCCAGCAAGGTATCGGACCCGAGTTTTACATTCTCCAGCTTGATATCGGCAGCGCGCTGGCCATCAATGGTGCGATAATCACGGCGGCTAAGTCCGCTCGTGTTATTGTCGACGATAAAGAGGGAGATACCGGCTTCGTCGCGCGATCCACCACTGGTCCGGGCGGAAACGATAATCTTATCCGCCGACGTAGCATGATAGACAACCGATTTATGGCCGTTCAGCACATAGCCATCGTCGGACTTGGTCGCGCTTGTTTTCACGTCATTAAGATCAAAACGTGATTGCGGTTCTGCATAAGCGAACGCGAGCATCATATTACCCTCGATCACCTCAGGAATGATCGCATCAATCTGATCCTTGCTGCCCGCTTCCGTAACGAGGCCGCCCCCCAGGATAACCGTGCTCAGAAATGGCTCCAGCACCAGGCCGCTTCCCATGCTTTCCATCATGATCGACGTTTCGATCGCGGTTCCGCCGAAGCCGCCCACATCTTCCGAAAAAGGCAAACCTAGCCAGCCAAGTTCCGCCATTTTCTTCCAGTGATCCTTGCTGAAACCAAGTTCTGTATCCGCGAGTTTTGCCCGCAATTCCGGCGAATAGTTATCTTTCACAAACCGCTCAACGCTGTCTTTGAGCATGTTCTGTTCATCAGAAAGTTCAAAATCCATCTTATTATTATCCTTATAATCCCAGAACCATTTTAGAGACGATGTTTCGTTGAATTTCGTTGCTGCCGCCATAAATCGTGGCGGCACGAAGATAAAGATGCTCGGCCATCGGACCATGTGCATAGTCCGGTCCGACGGGGGCTTCGTTCCGGCCTTCATAGGCGCGCTCTGCCTCATAGGGCGCCCCATACATACCCAGAGATTCAACCAGCAAGCTGGTCAGACGCTGCTGGATTTCCGTACCCTTGATTTTTAATAACGAAGGTTCCGCCGTAAGTGCCTTACCGCTGGCGATCATAGAGAGATACCGCAGTTCCGTATACTCAACGGCCATCAGGTCGACTTCAATGCGCGTCAGCTTGTTGATGAAATCCGCATCTTCAACTAGAGGTCTGCCACCACTTCGTTCCGAACATGCGATTTCGCGTAACCGCTCTATCTGGCGTTTTGAACGGGCGACACGGGCGATGCCAGTCCGCTCGTTTCCGAGGAGGAACTTGGCATAGGTCCAGCCCTTGTTCTCCTCTCCAATACGGTTTTCGACCGGAACCCGGACATCATCGAAAAAGACCTCGTTCAGACTGTGTTCCTTGTCCAACCCGATAATCGGCTTCACCGTAATGCCCGGAGTTTTCATGTCGATCAGGAGGAAGGAAATCCCCTCCTGCTGCTTTGCATTGCTGTCCGTGCGGACAAGGCAGAAAATCATATCCGCATGTTGCGCAAAAGAGGTCCAGATCTTCTGGCCATTGACAATATAATGATCGCCGTCACGCACCGCCCTGGTCTGAAGGGATGCGAGATCCGATCCCGAACCCGGCTCCGAATACCCCTGACACCACCAGTCATCGGAGTTGAGGATGCGCGGAAGGTATTTGTCCTTCTGTTCCTGATTGCCGAAGGTGTAGATCACCGGGCCAACCATGCTCACCCCGAAGGGCAATGCAATCGGCGCCGCCGCATGCCCGAATTCGTGAGAGGCAATATACTTCTGGGTAAGGGTCCAGCCGGTACCGCCATATTCCTTTGGCCAGTTCGGCGCCATCCATCCCTTTTCATTGAGAATCTTCTGCCACCTGACCTGCCCCTCCCTGGATGGGTGCAATCCCCGGTCGCACCGATCCTTCACATCCGCAGGCAGTGAGGTCGCAAGAAATTCACGCACTTCATCGCGAAACGCCAGATCTTCTTTGCTAAATGATAAATCCATCCCGGTTCTCCATTATTCTCATGGGTTTCTTAATCGCCCATTTCGGCCCCATGCTAGGGCGGCTTTTTCTCTATTGCAAGTGTGCCATTCAATATGTCGTCCCGACCGGGATCAGGCAAGCGTTACGTTGCGTCAACTATGATCAAATCATGCTTTTTTGAACGGTTTATATTCAGAAACAGCGGAATCGGGCTAACCCATCGCGTGCCACCTGCTGCACAAGACCAACTTCCCAGGTCAAATAATCCTCCATCCGCCGCCGGACAGCCTCCTTGTCATTTGTGTCATAGGGCTTGTACCAGACATCATCCGCCTTGCTCAAAAGTCGCGTATCACCGCTTTCCATGACAAGCGATGCCGCCGCCCATGCCCCGGTACCACCTTCCAGAACACGGATAATCGTCTCTGGGCGAAGGCGCGCAATTTCGGGTGCCGCAAGATGCGCAAGCTCGCCGTCACTTGATGTCAGGATGATCAGGCCAACCGCAGGAATAAAGATATGATCCTCTGCCAGCCGTGCCCGGATAACCCAATAGGCTCCCGGCACATGTCCGCTTCGATAATCAAGGGATGTGGCAAGGTCGATAACAGCAACCGGCTCCCCTGAGGAAAGTACAGCATCCAGTTCATAGGGCGAAACTGTTTGCGCGCGCTTGATTTCCACCACTGGTGTCGCCTTTTCGGTCATCTCCGATGCAGGCAGGGTCAACACATAAACTTCCGGCCAGTTCATCTGGATCAGCCAGGAAGCCGTCATGATGCCCCGGACCGCATCGCCATCCACAAGGACAAGCCGGCTGTTGCGAACAGCTACATATTCGTCTGTCGCCTGAACCAGCTGCCCCCCCGGCGCATGATAAGAGGCCGGGAGATGACCCGCGAAATATTCCTCCTCGCTCCGGACATCAAGGATGTAGAGACTGCGATCGGGGGCTTCAGCCTGTAAAGCCTGGAGTTCCGCAGTGCCAATTTGCTTAACGCCGAAACGCATTGCGACATCTTTCGCGGCCTGCTGGCTTCTGGCAAGTGCGCCCGGCCCGGGAGGCGGGGCAACGGTGTCTTCCCTGTGGGCAAGCTCCAGTCCGGCCAGATACCATCCCATGGTACCGTCTTTCAATGCCGAAACCGGATTTTTAACGCCAGCATTGATCAATGATTGCGCCCCGATAATGCTCCGCGTTCGACCGGCGCAATTGACAACAATCGGGGTGTTCTCATCCGGGACTGTCTCATATACCCGGTGAACCAGCTCTGCCCCCGGCATATCAATGCCGCCCGGTATAGACATGCGGTGAAACTCCGGGAACGGACGGCTGTCCAGTATGGCGATTTTCTCACCCGCCTCACGCCGTGCCGCCAGATCGCGTGACGTTACATGGGGCGTCCCGCAGGCTTCCTCGACGAATTCCCCGAAGGCTTTACTCGGGACATTGACGCCGGTGAACAACTCGAATCCCGCGTCATGCCAGCCGACAACCCCGCCATCGACCAATGTGATGTTCGTGTATCCAAGTTCCGACAGCTTCGATGCTGCGCGCTCCCCCAGCGGAAGTTCCGGCCCCTGATCGAGTATATAGACCGGGGCGGATTTACGCGGCAGCAATCGCGGGGTTTTCAATTCCAGATGGCTTAGCGGCAGCGGAACCGCGAAAAAGGGATGCCCCTCTGAATGGACGCCCTGCTCGCGAACATCAATCAGGGCATATTCGCCCTCGTCATCCTTCATGATCCGGTGAAGCGCCACCGGGGAAATTGTCCTATAGCTCAATGGCGGGCCTCGCGGATATCCGTATGGGCCGGGAAGATATCCCATTCGCGCTTGCGCTCATTCCAGAATTTACGCTCATGGAGTTGCTCAAGGCCCCGGCCATACATATGAAAATTCATGACCGGCTTTCCTGCGTTTATATGGATGGTATGGAACTCGCCGGGCATGATCGCAACGCCGGTGCCTGGCTCAACAATCTTACTGTCAATCTGCTCAACGCCGTCCGATACTTTGTTGTAAAAACGGTTCTCCTCCTGCCCCTCGATGCCGACGATGACGGCCCATGTCGTATGATCATGCGGCGGTGCACTGACATTTCCGCTGGCGACATTAAGGTACAGGGCGAAACCGTGGTCCTTATCCTCGGACAAGCGGTAAAGACAGCTCCGGCGCTTCGACTCCGCCTCCGGTGGCGGGAAGTCATTTATCGAGAATAGCTCCTTGCACTGCGCAAGCCCGATCAGCTCATTCTTAATATCCCCGAGAATTCCGGGCGTTATATCCTCATTGACCGCCCGGCTTCGAATTTTATCGACAGTTTCTGAAATTGCCTTTCGGCGATCTTCCGCGGCCATTAACTCGCTCCCTTTTTTAATTGCCTTTATATTTAGCATCCTGCACCTTGCAAGAAAAGGACAACAGCATAAAAATCAGATCGGGGAGGGAAAGGTATGTTCAAGAAGATTGTCTTGGGTTTGATCATTGTTGTTGTGATCCTTGCTGGCATTCTTGCCTTTAGCACCTTTTCAAACACACCGGATGAGGTCACCGTTGCCGCGGTTGATATGCCTTCCTTTGATATCGACGCCGCCGCCGCGCGCCTGGCTGAAGCCGTAAGGATCAAGACAATTTCCGTCAGCAGGAACAGCCCTCCCGCCACATCCGAATTTGACAGGTTGCATCTTCTGATCAACAGCTCGTTTCCGCTGGTAAATGAAAAACTGAAGCGTGAGGTCGTGAGCAATCACAGTCTTCTTTATATATGGGAGGGGAGCGATCCGACATTGCCGCCCATCCTCCTGATGGGGCATATGGATGTGGTCCCGGTGGAGCCTGGCACCGAGGGTGATTGGCAGGAAGAGCCTTTTTCGGGCGTCATCAAGGATGGCATTATCTGGGGTCGCGGCACACTCGACGACAAACTGTCTGTCTTCGCCATACTGGAAGCCGCGGAGCTGCAGCTTGCCGCTGGCTTTATACCAAAGCGCACCCTCTATTTTGCGTTCGGGCATGACGAGGAAATCGGCGGCGAAATGGGGGCCGGAAAAATTGCCGCGCTCCTGAAAAGCAGGGGCGTCAACCTCGCCTTTACCCTGGATGAAGGCATGGTCATCGTGCAGGGACTTATGCCAGGGATTGACACGCCGATCGCCTTTATTGCGCTCGCGGAGAAAGGGTATTTAACCCTCCAGCTTACTGCAACAACAGAAGGTGGCCATTCCTCCATACCGCCGCGAACAACGGCGATTGGAAAGCTGGCCCGCGCCATTACCCGGATCGAGGAAAACCGCCTTCCGGCAGCGCTCAATGCCCCGGCATCGGATATGTTCGATACCCTCTCCCCGCATATGTCCTTGCCGCTAAAGGCCATCATATCAAACCGCTGGCTGCTGGACCCTCTTCTTGTAAGCGAACTTGGCAAGGGAGGGGCAACAAATGCCATGGTGCGGACCACCACGGCCGTTACCATTGCGGAAGGCGGAACAAAGGATAATGTCCTTCCCTCACAGGCGAGCGCGACGATAAACTTCCGGCTTTTACCGGGCACGAGCATTCAGGACGTTATCGACCATGTCAGGAATGTCATTGATGATCCGGATATCGAAATCATGACGAAGCAGGGAAACGAAGCCTCCCGTATTTCCAGCAAAGACGGCGCAGGATACCTGATGATTGAGAAAACCATTCGCGAAGTCCTGCCTGACGTCCTGATATCGCCGGGATTAATGCTGGCCGGTTCCGACAGCAAGCATTATGAAGACATTGCCGACAACAATTATCGCTTTGTCCCCATGCGTTTCGGGCCGGATGATCTATCGCGGGTGCATGGCACGAATGAGCGGATATTCATTGATAACTATGCGGAAATCATACAGTTCTACCGCCGTCTGATGGAAAATGCGGGCGGCTGAGAATTTTCAGTGACGCCGCGCCTGAACGATTACGGCGTCAATATTTTTCTCGCCAAGTGCCTTTATCGCCTCCAGCCGGTGCTGCCCTTCGATAAGAACGTATCGCTCCTGCCCCAACCGCACCTGTATCGGTGATTTCTGACCATTCTCGAGGATATCCTCCGCCAGTTCATCCACTCGCGCTGGATTTAGCAGTTTGCGTGTCTTGCTTGGCACATAGATCTTGTCAGTTTCGATAATGACGGTTTTCATTTAGCTTCCATAATTGAAATTAAGAATTTCCAGGATCGCCCTGCTTCGTCCTCACAAAAACAAATCCGGCAACGTCTACTAGCCAGTTGTAGCCAATGGAGAACAGGATGACAGATAAAGGCGATAGAGATAAGTGGGAATTTTATCAGGACCACAATGAAAAGCATCATAAATGGCGCTGGCGGAGGACGGCCCCGAATGGCCGGATTGTCGGCGCCTCGACACAGGGTTATGCGGAAAAGGAAGAATGCGTCGAAAATGCCGAGCGCAACGGCTTCGTCCGATCCTAGGGATAATCAACCGAATTATCTTTGTATCGGACGGATCACGGTTGATGACGAGGGGCTCTCGTCATCTCCTTGCCGCATTTCACTGAGTGCCTGACGGACAACAACCCGGGCCCCCTGAAGGGCAAGGCTTGCCATGATCCCCGCAACAATAAAATCGGGCCATCCTGTGCCGGTCCCGAAAACCCCGACAGCAGCGGCCAGAACCGCAAAGTTGCCAATCACGTCGTTACGCGTGCAGAGCCAGACAGACCGCATGTTGCTATCTCCAGACCGGTAGGCCCAGAGCAGCACAAACACGGCGGCATTGGCGATCAGCGCGACCGCACCGACGACACCCATGGTCGCGGCGGTGGGCACGGTTCCGAGAAATGCGTTGAAAATTGCTGTTCCTATGACCCATATCCCGAACAGGGCCATGATCAATCCCTTGAAAAGTGCGGCTTTGGCACGGACCCGAAGGGCCATGCTGAAGACAAAGAGGCTGATACCGTAGTTTCCAGCATCCCCTAGGAAATCAAGCGCGTCGGCCTGCAATGAAACCGACCCGGCCGCAAGCCCCGCAACAACTTCTATCAGGAACATGCCGCCGTTGACAATCAAGGCAAACCAGAGAATCAACCGGTAACGCCCGGATTGCATCTCATCTTGGCTTTCAAAATTATTTCCGCCGCAGCAATGCGCACTCATATGTTCGCCTATCCTTTCCAATCAGTCCACAAACTAACATTTGTAATGCCAGCCTGGTCAAGGGGACTGTCTGATAAATAGTACGGCAATGCGCTTGCGCAATCTCAGATATTCGCCATACTTGCTCAAAATTACTGAGATGAGACTCCCTGAATGAATTCCTCCCCCATACCCGAGGGCTTTCGCCCTTTTCCTTCACGCGGCCTGTTCACCGAGAAAATTGGTCCCCTTTATCTGAAAACCGATGGCGATAATACAGTCTACGGATTTCTCGCGGATGAAAGTCACACGAATGGCAATGGTGTTGTCCACGGCGGCATGTTGCTCAGCTTTCTTGATGAGGTGATGGGCCAGAATGTCTGGTATGCCGTTGATAAAAAGCGGTGCGCGACCATTACGCTGAATAGTGATTTCGTTGCCTCGGCCCAGCCCGGAGACTGGATCGAGGCACGAACGAAAATAAACCGAAAAGGAATTGCCGTTGTCTTTGTTCGCGGTGAATTGCTGGTTGGCGACAAGCGTATCCTGGCTGCGGACGGCATCTGGAAAATCATTGGGAAGTAGCAAGGACATGACAATGCAATTCACCTACGCAGACATCAAGGCGGCACAGCAGAGGATTTCTCCGCATATTCGCCGGACACCGCAAATGAACCTGGAGCTTGATAACGGGCTTTGCGTGTCTGCAAAACTGGAAAACCTGCAGCTTTCCGGGTCGTTCAAGATACGCGGGGCGCTGAATACTGTACTCAGCCTGCCGGAAGAGGAGCTGAAGCGCGGCCTTGTTACGGCTTCAGGCGGCAATCATGGCATGGGGGTGGCGACCGCAGGCGCGATGACAGGAACCCCGACAACGATTTATCTGCCGGAAAACACGCCTCAATCGAAAATCGAGAAACTCCGGAAAATCGCGACAGAAGTTGTGGTCAAGGGCGCTGTCTGGGATGACGCAAATGCCCTTGCGCTTGCCGCGGCGGAAGAAGGCCGATGCTATATTCATCCGTTTGCCGACATAACTGTTCTTGCGGGCCAGGGAACGCTGGGTATGGAAATCCTGCAGGATGCGCCGGACCTGGATGTCCTGCTGGTTGCCATTGGCGGCGGCGGGCTGATTTCAGGCGTCGCGACAGCGGTCAAAACCTTGAAGCCCGATATAAAGGTGATCGGGGTTGAGGCGGTCGGCGCTCCGACATTGAAATCAAGCATCGATGCGGGGTCGCTCGTCACCCTCGAGAAAATCGAGACGAAAGCCGGTACTCTCGCCCCGCGCCGATCGGCAGAAATCAATTTCCGGATCATTTCGGAACTCGTCGATGATATTGTTCTGGTCACGGACCCTGAAATGAAAAGCGCCGCCGAATGGCTCTGGCAGAATGCCGGGCTGGGCGTCGAGCTCTCCGCCGCTGCTGCAATCGCGGCCTTGCGCGCCGGCAAGTTCAAACCTGATTCCGGCGCGAATATCGGGGTCATTATTTGCGGCGCCGGACCGGATGGATTTACAGCGTCCTGACAAAGAAATCCGCGTATACGGTTTCCATTGACCCCACTCCCCTTTGCGACGTACCCTGAGGTTTAACAGGGACGATAATAATACTCAGGGGAAAACCATGTCTGACTTTCTGTGGGAAAAATCTTACCCAAAAGGGGTAAAATGGGAAATCGAGATCGAGGAAAAGCCAGTCTACGCCCTTCTTGATGAAGCGGTTGAAAAATGGCCGGATAATTACGCCATCGATTTCATGGACAAACGCATCACCTATGCGGAACTGGACGACATGGTCGACCGGGCCGCCAAGGGGTTCCGCGAGCTTGGGGTGAAGAAAGGGGTGCATGTCGGCCTGTACCTGCCGAATACCCCTCATTATATGGTCTGCTTCTTCGGCATTCTGAAGGCTGGCGGGACCGTCGTAAATTACTCCCCCCTCGATGCGGAACGGGAACTGCGCCACAAAATCGGCGATAGCCATACTGATTTCATGGTGACCCTGGATTTGGAGGTTCTTTATCCGAAGATTGCCGGAATGCTGAAGGAAACCCGGCTGAAAAAGATCATTGTCGGCTGCCTGAAGGAAGTGCTGCCGTTCCCGAAAAATTTCCTTTACCCGCTGGTCAAATCCAAGGAAATATCGAAGGTTCCGCAAGATGACCAGCATGTCACCTTCAAGCAGCTCCTGGACAACGATGGTGAGGGAGAGGCATCGCCTGTCAACGATCCTTCCGAAGAAATTGCTGTTCTGCAATATACCGGCGGAACGACGGGGCTACCAAAAGGCGCCATGCTCACCCATAAAAACCTGATTGCCGCCTGCCAGCAGCTCAGGGCCATGCAGCAGGGCGACGAGCCGGTCCTTGTCGACGGAACGGAGAAGGTGCTGGCGGTACTTCCGCTCTTCCATATTTATGCGCTGACGGTGATCATGAATTTCGGCATTGCCGGTGGCTCGGAAATCATCCTGCATCCGAAATTCGAACTCGATGCCGTGATGAAGGATTTGAGCAAGAAAAAGCCAACCGTCTTTCCGGGTGTTCCGACCATGTATATGGCCATTGCCAATCATCCGGATATTGCGAAGTTCGATCTATCCTCTCTTAAGTTCTGTGCCTCCGGTGGGGCGCCGTTGCCCGTTGATGTCCAGGACCAGTTTCAGCGTGTGACGGGATGCCGCCTGCTTGAAGGCTGGGGCATGACGGAAACATCACCTTCCGGCACTTCAACGCCCATGACGGACAAGCAGGTTGCCGGGGCCGCGGGCGTGCCCCTGCCCGGTATCGAAATCCGGATATTGGACGTGGATGACAAGACTAAAGTCATGCCGATGGGAGAGATTGGCGAAATCGCGATCAAGGGCCCCAATATCATGAAAGGATACTGGAACAAGCCCGATGTAACGGCGGAAAGCTTTGTCGGTGATTTTTTCCTGACGGGCGATACCGGTTATTTTGATGAAGATGGCTATATGCATATTGTAGACCGGACAAAGGATATGATCACCTCTGGCGGCTTCAACGTATATCCGCGCATTATTGAGGAAGCAATCTTCGAGCATCCGTCCGTCGCCGAGGTAACGGTTATCGGCATCGCCGATGACTACCGTGGAGAGTCGGCAAAGGCCTTCATCAAACTGACACCAAGCGGCAAGGAATTCTCACTGGAAGACCTTCGCAAGTTCCTGAGTGACAAGCTTGGCAAACATGAGCTGCCGACCGCTATTGAGTTCCGCCCCGAGCTTCCCAAGACTCTTGTCGGCAAACTCTCCAAGAAGGAGCTTGTGGAAGAGGAACGCTTGAAATATGAAGCCCGGAAAAAGGCAGAAGCTTAACGTCGGCCTTTATGTCGGGAGTCTGTAGTACCGTATGAGTAGCTTTCTCGCGATTGATTTTGAAACTGCCGGCCATGCTGCCGACAGCGCCTGCGCGATTGGTCTGGTCCGGGTCGAGGCGGGAAGAATTATCCGCGAGGAAGCGTTTTTCATCCGGCCGCCAAGTTCCGAATTCTATTTCACCCATATTCACGGCCTCACCTGGGAACATGTGGCGGAAGAGCCGGATTTTGGGGCGCTCTGGCCCGCACTGGAGCCCTGGTTTGAGGGTGTGGATTTTCTCGCAGCCCATAATTCGGGCTTTGATTCAAGAGTATTACGGAACTGTTGCACCCGGTACGGTCTCGATACACCGCAGATCGACTTTACCTGTACGGTACAACTCGCGCGGCGTATGTGGGAAGTGCGCCCCACGAAACTTCCCATCGTCGCGCATTTTCTGGGGCTGGAGCTCGATCATCACAATGCCCTTTCCGATAGTCGCGCCTGCGCCAATATCGTTATCGCGGCGGAGCGCGACGGCTGGTCATTCGAGACCGGATTTGACAGGGTCGGCGAACGTTATATTGCTGTCGACCAGTTATAGTTCCCGCTATATTTCATCCTTCTTTGTTGCGAATCGTTCTTAAAAACTATTGACGCCCGCACCGTGAATATTTAATAATGATAACTATTCGCAAGAAAGGAGCGTAAAATGATCCGAATCAGGCATCTGACCCCGGCCACCGTGGCCTCGCTTGTTGTTCAATCCGCAGAAGAGCAGCTTGCCGCACGGTTACTATGTAAACAACCGTGCGAGGCATACCGTGTTCCGCAAGTCCTGATCTTTACGGAAGGGCAAAAAGAAAGGCGGCCCCAGTAATACTGGAGCCGCCTTGTTTCGTTAGCCGTACGTCTTAAGCTGCGACGCGCGTTGCCGCCTGTACTTTTTTCAACAGACGACGGGCCGCATGGCGACCATGGGCCTTGATGGTCAACTTGCGGGCTGCGCGTTGCTGATTGGACCGGCTGTTCTTCGTCAGTCCGTTACCGGCTCCGCCGCCGCCTTTTTTACGGCTTTTACCGCCCTGATTGCGGCCATTCCGTGCTGATCTCGCTGTCATGTGACTAGCTCCACTCGCTTGTAACTAAAATTCGAAGCGCCTTACATAATAGGTCAAAGGCAAAAGGTACAGAAAAACTTTGCCGGGGGACGTATTTTTTTCAGAAAAGCTCAGGAAAAAATGCTTTGCAGCTTCATGGCAATACCCATATTTCCGGCAATCTTCAGTTTTCCCATCATAAAGGCCGTTGTCGGATCAAGGTCGCCATTCGCAAGCGACTCAAAATTATCCTTGGTAATCGTAATGGTACAATCGGCTTCCTTGTCTTCATTGGAAATCACGTTCGGCACTGTCTCCGCATCGAGAAAGACAACGCCATCATCGCTGAAATCAAATTTCAATGTCGCGTTCAGCCCGCTGTCTTCTCCAACACGGTCTCGCATGCCCTCGGTAATCTCTTCCAGCGTCGCCATCTTTCTTTTCCTTTCGGGATTGAACTACAACCGTCTATATCTCTAATATGAAGCCCTGTTTCAGCTTTCCGGATTTATCTTGACGTTAACGTAAAGGTCAAGCAATGATCTGTCAAATGCTGATCCGGGAACCGCGATAAGAAGAATAACAGGCGTGGGAGCAATCATGAACTACCGATCCATTTTTTGGCAACTGAGTTTCCCGATTTTTCCGCTGGAGAAAGAAGAATGATTTACGGTCCGGAGCATCAGGAGCTGATACGCTCCCTCGGCAAATTCATTGATCAGGAAATAAACCCCAATGTCGATGAATGGGAGGCGGAGGGCGCATTCCCGGCGCATGAACTGTTCAAGAAAATGGGGGATCAGGGATTTCTGGGTGTCTGCAAGCCGGAACAGTATGGCGGAATGGGCCTTGATTATTCCTTTAGCCTGGCCGTCTCGGAAACGCTGGGTCAGATCCATTGCGGCGCCGTGCCGATGGCCGTTGGCGTCCAAACAGATATGGCGACGCCGGCGCTTGCGCGATTTGGATCGGATTACGTTCGGGAAAACTTCCTCAAACCCGCAATCTCCGGCGACTATGTTGCCTGCATCGGCGTCTCCGAGCCCGGTGCAGGCTCGGATGTTGCCGCGATCAAGAGCAATGCCCGCAAGGACGGTGACGATTATATCATAAACGGCCAGAAAATGTGGATCACCAACGGCGCCCAGGCCGATTTCATGGTCATGCTGGTCAATACCAGCGACGGCGCTATGCATGAGAGCAAGTCCCTGATTGCGGTTCCCATGGATACGCCCGGCATTAACCTCGCGCGCAAACTGGACAAGCTCGGAATGCGCGCCTCCGATACGGCGCAGCTCTTTTTCGAAGATGTTCGCGTACCGCAAAGGAACCTGATCGGGGAGGAAGGAAAAGGCTTCACTTACCAGATGATGCAGTTTCAGGAAGAGCGGCTCTGGGCGGCAGGTGCCGGGCTGAAGCCCCTTGAAAAGGCGATATCGGATGTCATTAACTATACCCGCCAAAGGCAGGCGTTCGGCAAGCCACTGATTGACAATCAGTATATCCATTTCCGTCTGGCGGAACTCCTTACGGAGGTAGAGCAACTCCGCTCCCTCACCTATCGCGCGGTACAGGACTATGTTGACGGAGAGGATGTCACGATGCTGGCGTCCATGGCGAAATTGAAAGTGGGTCGGCTCACCCGAGAAATTGCCGATGCCTGCCTTCAGTTCTATGGCGGAATGGGCTTCATGAATGAAACACCGATCACGCGGCTTTATCGCGACGGGCGGCTCACCTCCATCGGCGGAGGTGCAGACGAGGTTATGCTTGGCATCATCTGCAAATATATGGATATTCTGCCAAAGCAGCGGCGCGGCTGAACCGCGAGGTGGCATAAAGGAATGAAGGCCCGCCCTCCTGTAAGCATAAAGAAGAGCAGACCTTCAAAATGGAACAATATCCTGTATTAAGGCGTTAGCCCTTTTTCATGCCGCCCTTCTTGGGCCGCAAGTTCGGCAGCTCGTCGGCAGACAATACACCGTCCCCATTGCTGTCAGCGGCTTCAAACCGCTGGCTGGAGGCTGCCGCGAACTCGTCGCTGGAAACAGTGCCGTTTCCATCCGTATCAAGGATTTCAAGCAGCCGTGTGCTGTGGCGTTCTTTCCGCGATTCATGCATGCTCTCGCGGAAGGCCTTGGCCTCTTCCTTGCTGATGGCACCGCTTTTATCCTTATCAAGCTTGTCGAAAAACTCTTTCCTGCGGACAGTCATTTCCTCGATACTGACGGTACCGCTGCCGTCCTTGTCAAGCTTGCTGAATCGTTCGGTCGATTTGACGGTCATTTCCTCGAAGCTGATCTCGCCATCCTTGTTGGTGTCCAGATGCTCAAACATACCGCCTTTATGCGGGCCTTTTCCTTCGCCGTCCGTGGCCGCAATTGCCAGAACAGGAACCGCCAGCACGGCGACCAGTGTGCCGATTATAATTTTACGTTTCATAAGTAAGTCTCCTCTATTTGTGTGACCTATCCATTCAACGCTGTGGCAAATGCAGTTCCGTCGAAAAAAAATTAAAAAAGATTCTGGCCTGTGTCATAAAGATTATTGAACGCTGTTCATTTATATGACTATAGTTTATTTTTGTGAGCGTTATGACCGGAATTGAAAAGCAGAGCAGCCGTGCCGACAGCCTGAAGGCTTTTAAGCGCCAGCATATCCTGGCCGCCGCAAAGCGGATTTTCGATATGCATGGGATGGACGGCCTCAATATGCGGGAGATCGCGAAGGAGGCAGGCTATTCTCTTGGCGCTGCCTATGCTTATTTTCGGACAAAAGAAGAAATACAGTATGAATTGCTGGCCGGCGCCTTGGGTGAACTGACCCGTCATATCCGAAGCGCCTTGTCATCCGCGAACCGGACAGACGAAACGAAGCAACTGGCCTTCACGCTGTTTCTGGCATATTTTCAGGACAATCCAAAGGAAAGGCAACTCTTGCTGTTTGTGTTGCCCGACTTAGGAAGCGCGGCGACGAAAGTCCCAACGCAGGTGAGAACAGCCCTGAACAGTAAACTTCTCGCCCTGATGGGGTTGCTCGCCAATGAATTGCATCAAACCGGCCAGATATCGGCCGTCACCGCGCAGGAGAAAACAATAGACTTTGTTGCGTTCCTGCTGGGGCTTCTCATGCTCGAAAACGGAGGGCGCCTCAAGCTTTTGAACCAGCAACCACAAGAAATAGTCGACCGGCACGGGAAACGGATGCTATTAAGAAATCCGAAAAAAGAATAATAACAAAGATCGTGACGACAGGAGTTCTCCCTTCATGAGTGGTTATGCTGAGACCTATCGCGGGCAGGTGCTTGCGAGTGAATGCAATTTTCTTGGTCATATGAATATCCAGTTTTACGCCGCCCGGGTCAGCCATGCGATCTGGGGTATGAGCTATCTGATTGGTATTTCGGTGGAGGAAATCAAAGGCGGAAAAAAGGCGCTTGTCTCCGTCCGCCAGGAAATAGACTTTCGCGGTGAACTGATGGCGGGAGATATTCTTCACATGGAAACCGGTGTCCTGAAGACAGCCAACAAAACACTGACATTGCATAACAGGCTCATCAACAGCGCGACGGACGACATTGTGATGGTCAATGAAATGATCGCCGCCTATATGGATGTTTCCACCCGCAAGGCGGTTCCGCTGACCCCGGCGATGCGATCGAATATCGAAAATTTCATGATCACACGGGAGGAGGCGATATGAACAAGTTAATCGCCTGCTATCGCGGCAACGTCAATGCATGGGAATGCGACCAGATGGGACATATGAATGTCCAGTTCTATATGGCGCGCGGATCGGAAGCCTTCGGCCATTTCCAGAATGCGCTGGGTCTCTCCCCCGCGTTAATACGTCGGGAGAAGAAGGGGCTGCGCTTCAAGTCCCTGCGCATCCAGTTCAAATCGGAAGTTCACGCGGGTTCCGTCTTGCACGGTATCTGCGGTATGCGTGAAGTTGTCGGCGACATCCTTCACGGCTTTATCCAATTGTATGACACCGCCTTCGACAGGCTTTCCGCCATTTTTGAGTTCACTGCCGTCTATACCGACTTCGTCAGCGATGATGTACTCCCCCTCCCCGACCCCCTTCGCGACGCTGCGGAGTCATTATGCGATGAACATCCGGATATCTATCGCCCCGCACCATTTGTCGGCACCCTGATGCCCAGCACATCCCTTGATCATATGTTTGAAAGCAGCCGTTCTTCTGTCAATGTGTGGGAGTGCGACATCTTCAATCATATCGATATGCGCTATGTTGTCGGATATTTTTCCGATGCGGCGACCCATGTTATTGGCGCGGTTGGCCTGACCCGCGCGGAAATAAGGCGGCGTAATCTTGGCTCTGCCGCCCTCGATTATTACACGGAATTCCACGCCCCCGTTAAAATGTCGGCGCCGATTGTACTGAAAAGCGGGCTGATCTCGGCAGAAAGAAAGATCTTCCGTTTTGGCCATAACCTCGTGGATCTGGATTCCGGAAAAATCGCAGTCACGACAACGGTCGTTGGCTGTTATTTTGACATGACTCTCCGAAAATCCGTTCCGCTGCCTGAGGAGTTCACGAATTACCCGAAAGAGAAATGGCTGGCGACTCAACTTTAGGTTGGTTCACCCCGTTCGGGGACTGAACAGTAGTTTGATGTAGGACCGCAGGAGCATTATCTGGGTCGCCAGCTTCTCCGGTTCCTTGAGGGCCTTGGACATGATGATCCCGCCTTCGACAATTGTCGACACAAGATCAGCAAGCTCCACCAGTTCGACATCGTCATTCGGAGGATAAATTTCACTGATTTCAGTCAACACCTCCAGAAACCTCCGGCGCCACGCGAGAGCGCCGCTACGGGTCAAGTCGTGGATGTCCCTGTCAAAAAGGCGTTCCTGATAACAGATTGTTGCGACAAGGCAGCCCGGATGCCCCTCCGGCAGGTCCGCCATCATTTCCGAAAACAGCTTCAGTCCAATCAGAAAAGCGTGTAGAGGATCATCATTTAACTCTCTTGCGCGGCTAAAAAGTTCATCCAGCACAATCTCGTCCTGTTCGAGGTAGCGATGCACCAGAGCCCGCGCCAATTCTGTCTTGTCCTTGAAATGATAGAAAAAGCCGCTCTTCGTTATCTCCGCTTCAGAGATAACTTCCTCAATCGACGTTGCCCCGAATCCCTTCGCCAAAATCGCCGCCTCAGCGATTACCAGCAGCCGCTCTCTCGTCTCTGCGCCTTTTCTCATCATTTTCTCGCTAATTTCCGTACTGCGGGTACTGTACCTGCGGTACAGATTTTCTGGCTGTCGGGTTATTCTACCACCATTTGATCTGGATTGGAATATTACAACGCATTGAAATATAAAAGACTTTCCAGAAGTTCATAAACTGTACCATGAAGATACTAGTTTCTGTACCCGGTCATCCATATTTTCCCGTCACCAAAGCATGAAAGGAAAATATCATGACGCAAGCGAAATATCGTAACCAGCTGCCGCAGAGCGGCAACAACATATTCCTGACCGACGGTGGGCTGGAAACCACTCTGCTGTTTCATGAAGGCTTCGATCTGCCATACTTCGCCGCGTTCGATCTGTTGCGGGACATCAAAGGGAAGCAGGCGATTGAAAACTACCTCATAAAGTATATCGATATCGCCAAAGAGAACGGCACCGGGATCATCCTGGATACGCCGACATGGCGCGCCAGCCAAGATTGGGGCAATCTTTTGGGTTACAGCCCGGAAGCGCTGGACGTGGTCAATCGCGAGGCTATTGAAATGCTGCATAGAATCCGCAACGACCACGAGACCGCGTCAACGAAATGCGTCATTAACGGAGCCATCGGCCCTCGCGGTGACGGTTATAATCCGGCATTTCTGATGTCGGTGGAGGAAGCAACCGACTATCACCGGGCGCAAGTGAATGCCTTTGCCGAGACGGGTGCCGATATGATCACGGCTGTCACGATGGCCTATGCTGAGGAAGCGATCGCCATTGCCCGTCTCTGCGCCGGGGCCGATATCCCGGTTGTCATTTCCTTCACCGTCGAGACGGATGGCAGGCTGCCGACCGGCGAGTCACTGGAAGATGCCATCCGTCGGACGGATGAGGCAAGCGGCAATAGTCCGACCTACTATATGATCAATTGCGCCCATCCGACGCATTTTGAGTCTGTTCTGAAATCGGGCGGTAGCTGGCGGAGCCGTATTGGCGGCCTTCGCGCCAATGCGTCCAGCCTCAGCCATGCAGAGCTGGATGAAGCCGAAGAACTCGACGACGGCAACCCGACTGAATTCGCGGAGCAGCATGCCGATCTTGCAAAGTATCTACCGAACCTTGCCGTGATCGGCGGTTGCTGCGGCACCGATCACCGTCACGTCGGCGCCGCACACCGGCATTTTCATTGATAGAAAGCACCAGCACCGGAAGCCTTTTCTCACAGGCTTCCGGTATTTAACGGGTATAGAGCAATGTATTTCAGATACGACTGGACAGAACCGGGCGTTTCAGTGTTTCACGTGAAACGCCCGCATAAAGTGCTCGCGGGAGAAAATCGAAGAGTAAGTCTGGCACATCTAAAATACTACCATACGTCGATTTATATTCTTATCTCTATTATAATTCTCTAGCGATAAGTTCCTTCATTATCTCGTTGGTACCGCCATATATTCGTTGAACGCGCGCGTCGGCATAGGCGCGGGCGACACGGTATTCCCACATAAAGCCATACCCGCCATGGAGTTGCAGGCATTCATCAATGACTCTGTTCTCCAGGTCGGACGTCCAGTATTTCGCCATGGCGGCGGTGGCGACTTCCAGTTGGCCCTTCAGCAATTCCTCAATACATTTATCAACGAAGACGCGGGCAATCTGCACTTGCGTTTTCTGTTCCGCGAGTTTGAAGCGCGTATTCTGGAACTGGATGATGTTTTTGCCAAAGGCGCTCCGTCCCTTCGTATACTCAATCGTTTCCTCGAGGACGGCTTCCATCGTGGCTGTCGCCCCGATGGCGATCTGCAGCCGCTCCCATGCGAGTTCCTGCATCAGGCAGAAGAAGCCCTTGCCCTCCCCGCCGAGCATGTTACTTGCGGGAACGCGGACGTCATCAAAAAAGAGTTCCGCCGTGTCCTGCGCCTTCAGGCCGAGCTTGTCGAGATTACGTCCCTTGTCGAAACCGGGCGTGCCCGCCTCCACGAGGAAGAGCGTCGTTCCCTTGGCGCCCGCTGTTGGATCGGTCTTGGTGACAACGATGACGAGGTCGCACATATAGCCGTTGGTGATGAATGTTTTGGAACCATTGATGATATAGTCATCCCCATCCTTGACGGCGCGCGTCTTGACGCCCTGAAGATCCGAACCCGTGCCCGGCTCCGTCATCGCGATGGCCCCGATCATTTCACCGCGCGCCATTTTCGGCAGGTATTTCTTTTTCTGCTCTTCCGTCCCGTAATGCAGGATATAAGGACCGACGATTTCCGAATGCAGGCCAAAGCCCGGTCCGGTCGTCCCGGCGCGCGCCTGCTCTTCCATCATGATGATGCTGTAGAGTTTATCCGCGCCTGCCCCGCCATATTCTTCAGGGATCGGCATACAGAGTAGACCCTGCTTGCCCGCCTCCAGCCACGCGTCCCGGCTGATCTGCCCGTCCTTTTCCCACTGGCTATGATGCGGGATGATATGTTCTTCATAGAAACGGCGGACCGTCTCCCGAAAGATGTTGTGTTCTTCATCGAATATGGATCGTTCAATCATTTCGCCACCTTGTTTTTTATTAATTTGCGTGCGTTTTCCCTGTAATTGACAAATTGTCAATTTTGCCTGAGTCTAGTCCTTTGCGTAGTATTTCACCACAAAAAAAGGCGAGACCCAAGCCCCGCCTTTTTACAGCTTATTCGCGCATCACCCTAAAACGCTTCCGCGTCGAGTTCCATCATGGTTTTTGACCCCGCGCTCATCTTCACGAGGAGGGAGGAAACATCCGGAATCATGCGTTCAAAGAAGAACCGTGCTGTCACCAGCTTCGTTTTATAGAACTCAGGATCGTCTGTTCCCTCAGCCAGTTTCGATTTCGCGATCTTCGCCATCTGCGCCCACATGAACCCCAGCGCGACGAGGCCGAACATACGGAGATATTCGGTTGATGCGGCCCCGGCCTCATCGGGATTTTTCATCCCCTTCTCGCCGAGAAGTACCGTGCCCTGCTGCAGTTTCGCAAACGCCTTGGCCAGCGGCATGACGAACTCCTTCTGTTCCGGGTCCATCATATTTTCCTGGATGAAGGCATCCACCGGATGGAAGAACTGGCGGAGATTGCGGCCCATATTCTGCGGCAACTTGCGACCTACCAAATCGAGCGCCTGAATACCGTTCGCTCCTTCGTAAATCTGGGTGATACGGGCATCGCGCACGAACTGCTCCATCCCCCATTCATGAATATAGCCATGGCCACCATAGCATTGCATCGCCGTCGCCGCGAGCTCGAAGCCCATATCGGTGAAATAGGCCTTGATCACCGGGGTCAGGAGCGAAAGCGCCTCATCGGCGGCGCGGCGTTCCTCTTCATCGGGATGCTTCTCCACCATATCGACGCGCAACCCGGCCCAGAGGCCGAGCGCCCGCGCGCCTTCGGTGAAGGCCCGGATCATCAGGAGATTCCGTCGGATATCCGGATGTACGATAATCGGATCGGCGGGCTTGTCCGGCGCCTTGACGCCGGAGATCGAGCGGCCCTGCAACCGGTCCTTCGCGTAGATAACCGCGTTCTGATAAGCGACTTCCGCTTGGCTGAGGCCTTGAATGCCAACACCAAGACGGGCCGCATTCATCATGGTGAACATCGCGCGCATGCCTTTATGGGCATCGCCAAGCAACCAGCCGGTCGCCTCGTCATAGTTCATCACGCAGGTGGAGTTACCATGGATACCCATCTTGTGCTCGATGGAGCCGCACTCAACGCTGTTGCGTGTCCCCGGGTTGCCGTCGGCATCAAGCAGGAACTTCGGCACGATAAAGAGGGAGACGCCCTTGATTCCCTCCGGTCCACCCGGAATTTTCGCCAGCACCAGATGGACGATATTGTCCGCCATATCGTGCTCTCCGGCGGAGATGAAAATCTTCGTTCCGGAGATTTTATAACTGCCATCGTCCTGAGGCACCGCCTTGGTCCGCATAAGACCAAGATCCGTGCCGCAGTGGGGTTCGGTCAGGTTCATGGTGCCAGTCCAGTCGCCGGTCACCATTTTCGGCAGCCAGGTTTGCTTCTGCTCATCCGTGCCATGCTTGTGGATTGCGGCATAGGCACCATGGGTGAGACCCGGATACATGCCGAACGCCATGTTCGCGGCACTCATCATCTCGGCGAAGGCAATGCCGATGACATGGGGAAGCCCCTGCCCGCCATATTCCGGGTCGGCATCAAGCCCCATCCAGCCGGCAGCGCGATATTCGTCATAGGCTTCCTTGAAACCGGTCGGGGTTGTCACCTCGCCGTCCTTCCAAGTGCAGCCTTCCTTGTCACCAACCTGGTTGAGCGGCTGGATAACCTCACTCATCAGCTTGCCGCCCTCTTCAAGGATCGCATCAATCATATCCGGTGTTGCATCCTCAAACCCCGGCATATTGGTCATCTTGTCGAGCCCGAGAAGGTCGTTGAGGACAAATTTGAAGTCTTTTACCGGTGCGTTATAAACTGGCATCTCGATACTCCCTTCTAGTTCCTGAGCGGCTTGCCGGTGGTGAGCATATGCTCAATCCGGTCGAGCGTCTTGTGATTGTGGATGAGGGTCATGAAGCCTTCGCGTTCCATCTCCAGCAGTTTTTTCTCGGTCACCGGCTGGGTGATATCCGTATCACCCCCGGTGAGGACATTGGCGACCTGCTCACTGACAACGCCGTCATAGGCCGTGGCCTTGCCCATGGCGACAAAACCGGAGACCGCCATATCAAACGCCGCCGCCGCCGTGGCCCCGGGCAGGTTAACCTCAACCGGTTCCGGTGCTGCGTAGCCTTCAACCATATCGAGCGCGCGTTTCTTGGCATCGGCCAGCACTCGCTTGCGGTTCATGGTGATCCGGTCGCCGTCACGCAGGATCATCATATCGCGTGCCTCCGCCGCGCTGGTCGCGACCTTGGCGGTGGAGATGGCTTCGAACACACCGGAGAGCGCAGGCATCGCACCGCCCGGACGTTTCTTGTTCAGCATCGCGCGCATCACCAGTTCCTTGCAGCCGCCAAAGCCCGGGATCACCCCGACACCAACCTCGACAAGGCCCATGTAGCTTTCCGCATGGGCCTGAACGGCGGCGGCGGCAAGGACGATTTCACAGCCCCCGCCAAGAGCCATGCCAGCCGGAGCAGCAACCACCGGGAACGGTGCGTATTTCAGCTTCATCAGGGCGTTCTGACCTTCGGAGATCGAATTCTCGATCACCGGCCACATCGCCGCATTGGCGGCAAAAAGCGCAAGGCCGACATTCGCACCGACCGAGAAATTGTCCGAGTCGTTGCCAATGACCAACGCCTTGAAGCCTTTCTTGTCGATCTTGCCGGCCTCAACCAGCATCGCGACCACATCCTGATCGATGGAATTCATCTTGGTATGGATTTCAAGGCAGGCGACCCCATCGCCGAGATCCCAGATACTCGCACCCTTGTTGGACGCCACAGGCTCATTACCGCGCTTGATATCGGCGAGCATCCAGGCGCCTTCAGCGATCGGCACAACCGCATAGTCACCGTCAACCGTCATGTAGTAGGCGTCCTTGCCCTCCTCCTTATAAAGTGGGCGGTCGCCGACTTTTTTCAGGAATTCGGGCACCGGCAGCCCTTCGGCTTCCAGCCGGTCGATGAAATACTGGTTGCCGAGCTGATCGAGCTGTTCGAACGGGCCATATTTCCAGGCGTAGCCGGCTTTCATGGCCGTATCGATGGCAATGATGTCATCGGCAATCTCGCCGACCAGAGACGCGGCATAGGAGATTGTTTTTGACAGGATCACCCAGGCATACTCCGCCCCTTTGTCGTCAAACTCAACGAGTGCGCGCAGCCCCTTCCTTGCCGCCCTGACGGAGCCAAACTGAGGTTTCTCTGCTTTGGCATACTCACCGGTCTTGAGGTTGCGGGCTTCCTTTATTTTTCCCCCGCCCTCCTTGTTGATCCGGTAGAAACCACCTTTGCCCTTACGGCCGGTATAGCCTTCCTCGATCATTGTCGCGATGGTTTTCACCATCGGATGATTTTCATCATATTCCTTCGAAAAGGTATCGCTCTCAGGCAGCTCGGACAGCATGGAGGCAATCACCTTCGGCCCCAGATCAATCCCGGTCAGATCACCAAGACCGAATATCCCGGTGGAGGGAATACCCATTGGCTTACCGCAAACGGCGTCCGCCTCTTCCACGGTCAAACCGAGGTCATAGGCAGAGCTCGTGGCGACGGAGGACCAGTAAATGCCGATCCGGTTGCCGACAAAGCCCGGCGTGTCATAACAATCGACAACTTCCTTGCCGAGGGAAATATCGGCGAACTGCCGCAGGCCTTCCAGTACGTCTTTGCGCGTATGCTCCCCACCAACCAGTTCAAACAGCCGCATATAGCGCGGCGGATTGAAGAAATGGGTGATCGCAAAATCCTTCTGCAGGCTTTCCGGCATCCTCTCCATTAGTGTCTTTAAGGGGATGGTGGACGTGTTGGATGTCACGATCGAGCCCACTTTACGCACATCGTCAAGGCGTTTATAAAGATCCTGCTTGAGGCCGGTATTCTCGATAATCGCTTCGCAGATCCAGTCACAATCGGTGATCAGGTCAAGGTTGTCCTCAAGGTTGCCGGTTGTTATCAGCCGCGCATTCTTCTTGTGCATGAAGGGGGCAGGCTTGGCTTTCAGCATGGTCGCAACCGCACCCTCGGCCAGCATATTGCGGCTCGTAGCATCCTTCGGAACGATGTCCAAAAGCACGACCGGAACTCCCGCATTGGCAACATGGGCGGCAATCGCAGCGCCCATTACACCCGCGCCGATAACGGCGACTTTCTCGATGGCCATGATTAGCAGGCCTCCAGAACCGTAGCGATACCCTGACCGCCGCCGATGCACTGGGTCGCAAGGCCAAGCGACTTGCCTTCGCGTTGCAGAAGGCTGGCGACCTTGCCGGTAATACGGGCACCGGTTGCACCCATCGGATGACCAAGAGCAATCGCGCCACCGTCGAGATTGGTATTATCATAACTCATCCCGGCCTCTTTCAGCACGGCCAGTGACTGCGCGGCGAAAGCTTCGTTAAGCTCGATAATATCAATATCCTTCAAGGTCAGACCTGCCCGTTCCAGTGCTTTCTTTGTGGCGGGAACCGGGCCGATTCCCATGAGTTCCGGCGCACAGCCTGCAACCGCGATCGACTTGATCCGGGCAATCTTCTTGAGGCCATTCGCATCGGCGTATTCTTCTGAACAGACCAGTGTCGCCGACGCCCCGTCGGTCAGCGGCGAAGAGGTTGCCGCCGTCACCGTCCCTGTCTCGTCAAAGGCTGGCTTCAAACCGGCAAGGGTTTCCATCGTTGTTTCGGGACGGATACAGCCATCCTGTTCAACCCGCGTATTGCCATCGACAATCGGAATGATTTCATCCGCAAATTTGCCCGCATCGCGCGCGGCAGAGGCGCGGGCATGACTTTCAACAGCCATTTCTTCCTGTTCCTGCCGTGAGATGCCGTATTTCTTGGCAAGATTTTCCGCTGTGATCCCCATGGAGACATACGCCTCGGGGTAGGACTTGTAGAGCCCCGGATGCGGCGCCGGATTGAAACCGCCCATGGGCACGCGGGTCATGCTCTCAATTCCGCCGCAGATAAAGACATCGCCAGCGCCCATCTGGATCGCACCGGCCGCCATATGGATTGACTGCATCGAAGAACCACAGAAGCGATTGACCGTCGCCGCCGCCGCTGTCTGCGGCAGCCCGGCAAGGAAACTGACGATACGGGCAACGTTAAGGCCCTGTTCAGCTTCCGGGAACGCGCAACCGATGATAACATCTTCAATGTCTTCCTTGTTAACACCCGTCTTCTCAAGAAGGCCCCGAATAACCTGACCTGCCATTTCATCGGGACGGATCTTGATCATTTCCCCTTTGTTCGCGAGGGTGAAGGGGGAGCGCGCATATCCCGCAATTACGACATTCTTCATAATCTCGATTTCCTTTCAGATTAGGGTAACCGGACCGGCCCGTACCCGGTCGTGTTTTTTATTACCCTGTTATATAGGGTTAGAATTTGACGATTGAGAGTCTGCCAAACATACGAACTGATTATTCAAGCAATTGTCTTCTTGCAGCCATTGGCGGATTTTTCACCCGACATCAGATGCTCCCGTAACTGGGCAATGCCGTCCTCAAGCTCGGTAATGGCTTCGTTGATATCTGTACGCTGCGCGACCAGCTTTTCCAGCTGTTCCTCGCATTTTTGCAAAGTGAAGGTGAGCTGGCCCGTCGCCTCACCTTTCGGCGAGTACATATCCAGCATTTTCTTTATATCCTGAAGGCTGAACCCAAGGCGGCGCCCCCGCAAGATAATCTTCAGGCGACCGCGGTCCTGTCGCGAATAAATGCGCGTTGTGCCATCCCGCTCCGGATTGACGAGGCCCTTATCCTCATAAAATCGGATCGTGCGAGAGGTCACGCCAAATTCCTCGGCGAGTTCCGTAATGGAAAACCGGACCCGGTCGTCCTTGTCAATTTTTGCACTGGCGTTCATATGATTCCCAATCATGATCCCTGCGACAAATATAATTGACGTTTACGTAAACGTCAATGCTTGTGAATAGCGTCGGCAAAACTGGATGGGAGAGGGCTTTTTCTGCTATAATCATGACACAAAAGTAACGGGAGGTGCAATAAATGGCTGCACGGATAACAACATATGCAGAGTTCTGGCCTTATTATCTGCGGGAACACTCCAATGCAACCGGACGCCAGCTTCATTATCTCGGAACGACTCTCGCCCTAATAAGCTTGCTGGCGGCTCTCATTCTTCAGCTACCCTGGCTGATCCTGCTCGTCCTGGTCTCCGGTTACGGCCCGGCCTGGATCGCCCATTTCTTCATCGAGAAAAACCGGCCTGCCACTTTCACCTATCCGTTCTGGTCGCTCTATAGTGACTTTCGCATGTATTCTTACTGGCTCCGCGGCAAACTCCCGGAAGAGTTGGAGAAAGCCGGTATACAGGAATCACGTGCGATGTAGTCCGGGCCTCCGTTGCGAGGGTATTTTCGCGTACAAATTTTGTGAGGAAGATGTGAAAACGGCGACTTGGAATTATTGGTGACAGAATATGCCAAATGTTTTGTAACTTTTCCCTGCGTCCCCTTCCCTTGTTCCGCCTTTTAATGTATAGCCAAAAGAATCGGTACCACTCCCGTCCGAACGACAAAAATCTAGAAGGCCAAAGCTGTCGAATGACTGTTTATCTGCCCATTGCCGAAATTTCAGTCAATCTGTTTTTGATTTTGGGCATGGGTGGCTTGGTGGGATTTTTGTCGGGCATGTTCGGGGTTGGCGGAGGGTTTCTGATGACGCCTCTGTTGATATTTGTCGGTATCCCACCCGCAGTTTCCGTTGCGACAGTCGCCAACCAGATTACCGCCACGAGTG
>JBBDJF010000041.1:0-4928 GCA_040880045.1 Sneathiella sp. | reverse complement strand
GGCTCTATTTCGGCGCGTATGATCCAAAGGGCGGCGGTGTGGAGTATGGTGCGCGGATCTTCGAGCAGACAAGCTGCAACCACCGGCCGGAAATATATGGCGGCCTTCAGGAAAGCAAATCGGCCGCTCTGCTAAAGAATTTCTTTGAAACCCGGCGCTAAATATTTAAAGATAGCGACGGAAACGAATAATAACAAAAACCCAAAATAACAAGAAGGAACAGCGGATGAACTTCGAATATTCAGACAAGGTGAAAGAACTGCAGGGACGGGTGCAGGCGTTCATGGATGAGCATGTCTACCCTAATGAACAGGTGTTTTACGATCAGGTCGACGAGGGAGACCGCTGGCAGCCGACAGAGATCGTCGAGGAACTGAAAGCCAAAGCCAAGGAGGAGGGCCTGTGGAACCTGTTCCTGCCGGAAAGTGATCGCGGGGCGGGCCTCACCAATCTTGAATATGCGCCGCTTTGTGAAATCATGGGCCGGGTCAGCTTCGCGCCGGAAGTTTTTAACTGCGCCGCCCCGGATACCGGGAACATGGAAGTGTTCGAACGTTACGCGAGTGAAGAGTTGAAGGAGCGGTGGCTGAAGCCCCTGCTGGAAGGGGAAATCCGGTCGGCCTTCGCCATGACAGAACCGGCGGTGGCCTCCTCCGATGCGACGAATATTGAGTCGGAAATCAACCGGGATGGTGACGAGTATGTCATTAACGGCACTAAATGGTGGACCTCCGGCGCTTATGACCCCCGTTGCAAGGTGTTGATTTTCATGGGGAAAACCGACAAGTCGGCGTCACGCTACAAACAGCAATCAATGATTGTCGTTCCCATGGACACGCCAGGCATCAATGTGAAGCGTTTTCTGCCGGTCTTCGGTTATGACGATGCACCGCATGGTCATGCGGAAGTGGAGTTCAAGGATGTGCGGGTCCCGGCGGACCATATACTGCTGGGTGAGGGGCGCGGGTTTGAAATTGCACAAGGGCGTCTCGGACCGGGCCGTATACATCATTGCATGCGTCAGATCGGCGTCGCTGAACGGGCGCTTGAGAAGATGTGCAAGCGGGTGAAATCACGCGTGGCCTTTGGCAAACCCATTGCGGAACAGACGGTCACATTGGAGCGTATAGCCGAATCCCGTGGCATGATCGAACAGGCCCGGCTTCTCACGCTTAAGGCTGCCTATATGATGGACACTGTCGGCAACAAGGAAGCCAAAGCGGAAATTGCCATGATCAAGGTGATTGCACCGAACATCACCAGCAAGATTATTGATTGGGCAATTCAGGCACATGGCGCTGGTGGCGTGAGTGATGATTTCGGCCTTGCCTTCGCCTATGCCCATTCCCGCACCTTGCGTCTGGCGGATGGACCGGATGAAGTGCATCGCAACCAGATCGGTCGATTGGAGCTTAAAAAATACGATTGATGCCGGAAAAGCATTGATTGTCTGACTGGAAAGGCTTCCCGCAAGGGTAGCCTTTCTTTTTCCAATCAGATTTTTCGTTAGCTTGCGGCATAGGTTTACCTATATACAGGCTTTTCCCTGTTTATAGCTGTGTGGGTTCGGATTTTTAAAGAATGATCAAGATTCTGGGTTGGATAATGCTGGGCGTAATTGTTATCGTCGCCGGCTTTTTGTATCGTTATGAAAGCCTTGATCCCTGTGAGTGGTTAACTCAGGATTTGACGGCACATGCAGGCTTGCAGCCCGTTGCGGGCCTTGGCGAAGCGGCGGGGCTGGTAATGGAGCCGACAGAATGTATCCGGCGGTGGGCCAATCTTCGCATTGAAGATGCCGAGAACAACTAGCTATACAAGTCTTTCGACCCTCACTTAGATTGTTATATTCACGTCCAGCTAAGGCAGATTATCGTTGCTTTTCGATATGTTCCCACGCTAAATCGGCTACCATTTTGGCGTATTGCGCATATTCTTCGCCCACCACGGAACTTGCATTCCCATCAAGGCCACGCTTGTAAACGCCTTGAACGATTGCGGTTATGCGGAACAGTGAAAAGGCGATGTAGAATTCCCAGTTATTGATCCCATCGCGACCCGTGCGCTTGCAGTAGGCTTCAACATAGGCCTCCTCCGTTGGAATGCCTGATTGCCTGGGATCGACGCCGACAAGTCCGCCATTGATGGGATGGACGAAATGGTAAGCCATGCAATTATAGGCAAGATCCGACAGCGGATGTCCGACGGTCGCAAGTTCCCAATCAAGAACGGCGAGCACTCTTGGCTCCGTTGGATGCAGAATCATATTTCCAAGGCGATAGTCTCCATGAACAATAGTGCTTTCATCATTGTCAGGGATATTTTCCGGCAGCCATTTGATGAGATTGTCCATGCCCTTCAGATTATGCGTCTGGGAAGCGCGGTACTGCTTGCTCCACCGGTGGACCTGGCGGGCAAGATAACCGCCTTTCTTGCCAAAATCGGACAGGCCGACTGAGTCAATATCCACATTGTGAAGTTTGGCAAGAGCATCATTCATTGCATCATAGATGGCGGTGCGCATCTCCGGTTCCACACCCGGAAGGGCTGGTGTCGAAAGAACGCGCCCATTGATTTTTTCCATGATGTAAAAGGCAGTACCGATAATACTGTCATCCTCGCAGAGGCAAAAGGTGCGTGGAACGGGCACATCCGTATCTTTAAGGGCGGAGATGACTTTATACTCCCGATCAACAGCATGCGCAGACGGGAGAAGATTTCCCGGTGGTTTCTTGCGCATCACATATTCACGGCCCGGAGTACTGAGCAGAAAGGTCGGATTGGATTGTCCGCCCTGAAACTGGCTGATCTGGAGCGGACCCCTGAAACCATCGACATTTTCCGTCAGATAATCGAAAAGTGCGCCTTCGTTAAACTGGTGCATTTCCCGGACTGGGATGATCTCTATTCCGTCCGCCATGATAGTTCCTGCTGTTTGTTTAATCGTTGGGATATTAGGCGTCTATGCGCCCTTGATAATTTTCTCTGCCTGTTCCCAGCCCAGTGTCGCAAGAGGTTTGACCCGGACGGCAACGTCGGCGGCATTCTTGTTGGATGCTGTGCCGTCTTTCACCCGGCCGACGATGCCCTGCAGAATAGCGGCAAGGCGGAACATGTTATATGCAGAATAGAAATCCCAGTTTTCAATACCGTCACGCCCCGTTCTCTCACAATAGGAAGCGACATATTGTTCTTCTGTCGGGATGCCGAGCGCGGGAAGGTCGAGCCCGTTAAGGCCGCGAAACAATTCCGGTTCCAGACGCCAGGTCATGCAATGGTATGAAAAATCTGCAAGCGGATGACCGAGTGTCGCCAACTCCCAATCGAGGATACCCATGACACGGTGAGTATCTCTGTTGAGTACAGTGTTATCCAATCGATAGTCGCCATGGACGATGGCTGTCTCATCGCCGGGCGGAATATTACCGGGTAGCCAGGCCATCAGGTTATCCATCGCCTCGATGCTTTCGGTTTCCGACGCTTTATATTGCTTGGTCCAGCGGTTAATCTGCCGAGCCAGATAGTCCGTTGGCTTGCCGAAACTTTCTAATCCGACAGCTTTGTAATCAACCATATGGAGCGATGCCATGGCAGCATTCATGCTATCGAAGACGGCGACACGGTTGGCCTTGGAATAGTTCGGAAGAGAAGGATCCCATTCAATATCCCCGTCCATGAATTCCATGACATAGAACATGGTGCCGATAACGTTTTCATCCTCACACAGGCAGTAGGTTTTGGGGACGGGCACCTCGGTATTTGCGAGCGCGGTAATCACGCGGTACTCTCTATCAACCGCATGGGCCGAAGGCAGAAGCTTCCCAGGCGGTTTACGCCGCAATACGTATTTTCGGTCCGGTGTGGTCAACATATAGCTTGGATTGGATTGCCCGCCCTTGAATTGAGCAACCTCCAATGGGCCCCTGAACCCGGCAACATTTTTCTGCAGATAGCTTTCAAGTAACGCAACATCAAATTTCAGACGTTCACGAACTTCCATTGTTCCCGAAAACTGGGTCGATTCGTTGGACATTTTTGCCCCTTTTTGTTGTTATTTACACCGATACTTCGCGATCAACCGCGCGCCATCCAATGTCTGATCGACAAAATCCTTGCGGCCAGTTAATCGCACTGACGCCACTATACGCTTTTTTTTGTGCTTGTTTAACGCTTTTTCCCATTCCCGTGATTCCAAGCACACGACCCCCGGTGGCGAGGATTTTGTTATCCTGCCGTTTAGTGCCCGCATGAAAGATGAGCACATCATCAATCGCCGCCGCCTCAGGGAGGCCTTCAATCACGGTATTCTTCTCATATCTTCCCGGATATCCATTGGCGGCCATCACGACGAGAAGCGCTGTTTCCGCCTCCCATTCCAGAGAAATTGATGAAAGGGATTTATCGGCTGTGGCCAAAAGGGCCGGCAACAAATCACTTTTCATGCGGGCGCAAAGCACCTGACATTCAGGATCGCCGAAGCGAACATTATATTCAATGAGCCGGGGCCCGTCCTTCGTTATCATCAGGCCGGCATAAAGCACCCCGGTAAAGGGGGTGCCGCGATCCTTCATGGCGGCGACAGTGGGTTTTATGATCCTGTCCATGGTGAGCGCGATCATTTCGTCAGTCATGACCGGCGCAGGAGAATAGGCGCCCATGCCCCCTGTGTTCAAGCCGGTATCGCCATCACCGACGGCCTTGTGGTCCTGCGCAGTAGCGAGGGGAAGAATGTTTTCTCCGTCGGTCAGGGCGAAGAAGCCGTGCCCGACGCCGGGCGGGATGTAGACCCCGGCCTCGTTCCGCTCGCCGATCTCGAGCGTCTGGACGGCTTTGAAGGTCGGCGACGACTGGCGCAGGTCGACGAGAGCGACGAACGAGCGTCCGACCGGGACGTACCAGTAATCCGCCTGGAAGAGGTGGTAGTGGAT
>JBBDJF010000040.1:0-32070 GCA_040880045.1 Sneathiella sp. | reverse complement strand
AATCCCAACGATGTCGAGAAACCGGATTTCGCCGTTCAGAAAACCGTGGACCGCAACCTCATTCGAAGCATTTAGGATCGTTGGCGCCGATTTTCCAGTTTTTAACGCTTCGCGGGCAAGCCGCAGGGCCGGGAATTTCACCGGATCGGGGTCCTGAAAGGTCAATGATCCGACTTTCGCCAGATCCAGCCGCTCCGCCTTGAAGTCATGACGCTCCGGCCAGCCCAGTGTATAGGAGATCGGGGTGCGCATATCGGGGGCGCCCATCTGCGCGAGAACCGAACCGTCGCGATACTCCACCATACTGTGAATAACCGATTGCGGATGAACGAGAATATCAATCTGCCCCGATGTTACGGGAAACAGGCGAACGGCCTCGATAAATTCAAGGCCCTTGTTCATCATCGTCGCGCTATCGACCGAAATCTTCGCTCCCATATCCCAATTGGGGTGGGCGAGCGCCTGGTCGCGCGTCACCGATTTC
Organism: Sneathiella sp.; assembly: GCA_040880045.1. GTDB lineage: Bacteria > Pseudomonadota > Alphaproteobacteria > Sneathiellales > Sneathiellaceae > Sneathiella. The sequence continues at coordinate 31,586 of JBBDJF010000040.1, read as the reverse complement.
ATCTGATCCAAGGTGAGATCAAGGAACGGCCCGCCCGATGCCGTAAGCACAAGACGCTCCACCTTGTCGATCTGGTCGAAATCAAGCACCTGGAAAATCGCGTTATGCTCACTATCCACGGGAAGCAGCGTCGCCCCGTATTTCTTGACATCCGCCAGCACCAGATCACCGCTGCAAACCAGTGCTTCCTTATTGGCGATGGCAATGATCGCGCCGGTCTTTACGGCCGCAAGCGTCGGTGCAAGCCCTGCCGCCCCGACAATCCCCAGCATGACCCAGTCCACCGTGTATGATGCCGCCTCTATCAGTGCGGCGCGGCCCGCGGCAACTTCAATACCGCTCCCTGCCAGAAGTGATTTGAGTTCCGCATATCTGGTCTCATTTGCAATAACGGCACGGCGAGCGCCAAACTGCCGTGCCTGCGCAGCCAGTAAGGTGACATTCTCGTTCGCGCTCAACACCTCGACCGAGAATTTTTCCGGCGCGGCGGCGATCAGGTCGAGCGTATTTACGCCGATTGATCCGGTAGAGCCGAAAATGCTCACGCGGCGCACCCCGGGTTGCCGGGTTGGAGAAACGTTCCTTGCCGCCGGGCTAATGCTCATCCTAAATTCCATCCCAAATCAATATAATCATCATCAGTATCGGCGCCGTCAGGAATACGCCGTCGAGCCGGTCCATAACACCACCATGCCCCGGTATGAGGTTGCTGGCATCCTTGATCCCGAAATGCCGCTTCCATGCGGATTCAGCGAAATCCCCGATTTGCGCAAAGATAGCACAGATCGCCCCCAACCCCAGTATGCCGAATGTCGCAACCTGCCCGCCGATTAGCAGGCTGTTCACTCCATAGGCGACAATCATGGCGGCAATCACACCGCCGACAAGCCCGGCCCAGGTCTTGTTGGGACTGATCGACGGGGCAATCCTGGGTCCACCAATCGATTTTCCGCTGAAATAGGCGCCAATGTCCGTCGCCCAGATCACAAGAAAAAGGCCGAATGTCAGCGCAAAGCCGGTTTCCGGAATGGCGCGCAGCGTCATCAAGGCAATAACCGGTATCCCAATACATATGGGGCCAAAAAACGCCCAGACAATCAGTTCCTTCTTGCTCCGGAAAAATGCGGCCAGTGCCGTTAATAAAGAGCCACAAATAATGACGCCAACCAATTGAAAAAACTCAAATTTATATGTCAGAATCAGGGCAGAAATGACTGTCAATGCCGTCAGGAGCGTCAAAAGCCCAGGCCTGGTTTCCAGGGAGGCATGACACCATTCATAGGTCATGATTGCCGCCGCTCCGATCAGGAACGCCAGAAAGTATACTCCGCCGAAATAGAGCGCGCCGATAGCGATGGGTGCCAGCACAAGCGCCGAGATTACACGCTGTTGCAGAGACGTCAGGGAAGACAGCAGCACTTACAGCGCTCCGTATCGACGGTTCCGGCTACCGAACTCCTGAACCGCAGCCAGCAGGTCGTCTTTACAAAAATCCGGCCAGAGAACATCCAGAAAAACAAATTCCGTATAGGCGCACTGCCAGAGCAGGAAATTGCTGAGCCGTTGCTCCCCGCTTGTACGTATCAGAAGATCGGGGTCGGGAAGGTCGGCCGTTTCCAGATGCCGGGCGACCATAGTCTCGTCGATATCCTCAGGCGCCAGTTCACCAGTTCTGATCTTCTCTCCTATGCGCCGCATTGAACCGGCAATCTCGGACTGGCTGCCATAGCTCAGGGCAATCGTCAGGATCAGCTTGGAGTTATCCTTCGTCCGTGCCGTAATATCTTTAATTAATTCCTGAATATCATCCGGTAATCTACTGATATTACCAATGAATTTTACTTTCACCCCGGCATCGCATAGCGCCTTTACCTCTTTCTTGAAGAAAAAGCGAAACAGTCCCATCAGGTGATTGATTTCCTCGATCGGCCGGCTCCAGTTTTCCGACGAGAAGGCAAAAATCGTCAAATAGCGAATTCCGAGTTCGCCGCAGCCTTTCACGGCTTCACGGACCGCTTCGGCGCCCTGCTCATGGCCACGCAGGCGCTGGAGGGATCGTTTCGCCGCCCACCGGCCATTGCCGTCCATTATTATCGCGACATGTTCGGGGATCAGGCAATCACCGGATGTAACAGAGGGCGAGACTTTCATATGTCAAACCTGCATGATTTCCTGCTGCTTCTCTGACAGCATTCCATCGACCTTCTCGACATAATTGTCTGTCAGTTTCTGAATAGTATCTTCGGCTTTCTTGCGGTCATCCTCGGAGAAGTCGCCATCTTTTTCTGCTGACTTCGCATCGTCCATCCCGTGACGGCGGACGTTACGAATGGCGACCTTAGCGTTTTCAGAGTAGCTGGCCGCAACTTTGGCAAGTTCGGCACGCCGCTCTTCCGTCAGTTCGGGGATTGGAACGCGCACAACCATGCCGTCGACAACCGGGTTGAGGCCAAGGCCTGCATTGCGGATGCCCTTCTCGACAGCCTTGACGTTGTTCTTGTCCCATATCTGGACACTGAGGGAGCGCGGCTCCGGCGTGCTTACCGTTCCGACCTGGTTTATCGGCATGGAGCTTCCGTAGCTCTCCACCATGACGGTATCAAGCAGGCTGATATGCGCCCGGCCCGTCCGCAGCCCTGCAAACTCATGCTTGAGCGCTTCAAGCGCTCCTTGCATGCGTTTTTCGAGATCTTTCATGTTCGGCGCCGCCATTCTTTATTCTCCTCCATTGCCAAGACGGTTCTCTCGACATCTTCTATTAGTACCGGGGTGATCTTACACCCCTAAACAACTTCTGTGAAACATCCTTCTTTCTGAAGAACCCGGGCGAAGGCCCCCGCCTCCTGGATTGAAAAGACGAGGATCGGAATCTTGTTTTCCCGCGCGAGTGAGATGGCCGCCGCATCCATGACTTTCAGGTCCCGGGCCAGCACATCGAGATGTGACAGGGTATCATAGCGTTTCGCATCGTCATGCTTGCGCGGATCCTTGTCATAGACGCCGTCCACATTGGTACCCTTCAGCAGCGCGTCGCATTTCATCTCGGCCGCGCGAAGCGCCGCTGCTGTGTCCGTCGTGAAATAGGGATTACCCGTGCCCGCCGCGAAAATGACGATGCGCCCCTTTTCCAGATGCCGTTCTGCCCGGCGGCGAATATAGGGCTCACATACCGCCGACATCGGGATGGCGGAAAGCACCCGGCTGTCCATCCCCTGGGCTTCAATTGCATTTTGCAATGCCAGCGCGTTCATTACTGTCGCCAGCATCCCCATATAGTCGGCGCTGGATCGGTCCATTCCTTTTGCGGTGCCGGATATGCCGCGAAAAATATTCCCGCCACCGACAACGACGCAAACCTCTACCCCCATGTCATGGGCGGCACGTATGTCCTTTGCGATGCGGGAAACGGTTTCGACATCAATACCATATTGCTGGTTTCCCAGAAGTGCTTCACCGGAACATTTCAGGAGAACCCTGTGGTACTGAGGTGTTTTCGACATATTATTTCCCAAAACTGCTACATATGGTTAATGGCGTCGGCAAGACAGCATACAGAAAAAGTATGATTTGAAAAGCCGCGAAGCCGCACATAAAAATATGGCGGCCTCTGAGGGAGACCGCCATATACTTTACATCCTGTCGCCGCTATCGGGCGGCAGCCGCCACTTCGGCGGCAAAATCGCTTTCTTCCTTCTCGATCCCCTCGCCCACGGCGAAGCGAACCATGCCGACAACCTCGATTGGCGAACCGATTTCCTTGGCTACATTATCGATTGCGGCCTTGACCGTAATCTCACCGTCCACCACGAAAGTCTGTTCCAGAAGGACGACCTCCTTGTAGAACTTGCTGATGCGGCCTTCGACCATCTTTTCGATAATCTCTTCCGGCTTACCGGATTCGCGGGCCTGCTGCGAAAGAACGGCACGCTCCCGATCAATCGCCGCCGGATCAAGCTCCGCCACATTGATTGACTGCGGGCTTGTCGCTGCGACATGCATCGCAATCTGTTTGCCTAGCGTTGCAAGTTTATCAAGGTCGCCATCGCTCTTCAGCGCGACCAGAATACCGATCTTGCCAAGGCCGTCCGTGACGGCGTTATGGATGTAGGAGGCAACAACCCCCTTCTCCACGCTCAGGCAGGCGGCACGACGAAGCGCCATATTCTCGCCGATTGTGGCGATGGCTTCCGTCAGCTTTTCTTCAACAGTGCCCGAACCGCCGGGAAAAGGGGAGCTCTTGATCGCGTCAACGTCATCGCCTTTTTCCGCGGCAACGGCAGCAATGCCCTTCACCAGAGCCTGGAAGTCTTCATTCCGGCCAACAAAGTCGGTTTCCGCGTTCACTTCAACAACTGCGCCGGTCGTCCCGTCCGCAGAGACGGCAACGAGGCCTTCCGCGGCCACACGGCCGGATTTCTTTGCGGCTGTGGCCAGACCCTTGGTCCGGAGCCAGTCAATCGCCGCATCGATATCGCCATCCGTTGCCGTCAGCGCTTTTTTACAATCCATCATCCCCGCCCCGGACCGGGTGCGGAGTTCTTTAACAAGTGCCGCTGTAATAGCAGTCATAATCCATCCTCGCGTTTATATTCTTAAAAGGGGGAGACGCCCATCATTTCACATGGGACACGGGCGTCCCTCTCAGATTTAAGACGCTTTCGCGCTTTCTTCTTCACCTTCGGCTACCGCCGTTTCAGGAGCAGCATCAGAAGTCTCGGGAGCCGCTTCAGACGCTTCCGGGGCCGCTTCGGCCTTTTCCTCTTCCACGGCCACCTCTTCCGGCAGGTCCTCGTTCAAGGTCGGGGTTTCCGAGGCACCAAGATCCGTACCCTGGCTCGCCATTTCCATGGAAATACCGTCAATTACCGCCTGCTTGAACAGATCGCAATACAGGCTGATCGCCCGCAGCGCGTCGTCATTGCCCGGCACCGGATAGGTGATGCCATCGGGGTCGGAGTTGCTGTCCAGGATTGCGACAACCGGAATACCAAGCTTGTTGGCTTCCTGGACGGCCAGCTCTTCCTTGTTGGTGTCAATCACGACAATAACATTCGGCAGGCCACCCATTTCCTTGATACCGCCCAGAGCCCGCTCAAGCTTGTCCCGCTGGCGGGTCATTTTCAGTACTTCCTTCTTGGTCAGACCTGTATTTTCCGCCGAGAGCTGCTCTTCCAGCTTGTGCAGCTGCTTGATCGATTCCGAGACGGTTTTCCAGTTGGTCAGCATCCCGCCGAGCCAGCGATGGTTGACGTAGAACTGGGCGCATTGCTTCGCGCTTTCCGCAACCACGTCGGATGCCTGACGCTTGGTGCCGACAAACAGGACACGTCCGCCGCCCGCAACCGTATCGCGCACGACTTTAAGCGCCTGATAGAGCATCGGCACGGTCTGTTGCAGATCGAGAATATGAATTTTGTTACGAGCGCCGAAGATATAGGGGCCCATTTTCGGGTTCCAGCGGCGTGATTGGTGACCAAAGTGAACACCAGCTTCCAGAAGCTGACGCATAGTAAAAGTTGGCAGAGCCATTCTGCAATCTCCTTTTCCGGTTGAACCTCCGTGAGCTGCGGTCCGTCGGTTAATCCTCTGGACACCGGATGGGAAAGACCAACACAGCCTGACCCAAAACCCACGTGTGAATTTAACAGTGCGGTAAATAGGCCCCTACGCACCCGGATGCAAGGGAAAAATGCGGATTTACGCGGAATTCCGCATGAAGGGGCTAAATGTCATGAACATCGATAACACCAGCAGCCGATTTAAGGGCCTGACGCACTTCCGGCGTGATATTCACCTGGTCAGAGAGATCAAATTCGACCTCCTTCGCCTCCGCCTCAAGGTTGAGGACAAGGGCGACGCGCCCCCGGCCCCGTCCGCCCTGCTTCAGGATGGCGGCAATTTCTGCTATCGGTTTTTCGTCATTGGCGAAAATACGCACGCCATCGGCGATGCTCGCCGCCAGCGATTCCAGCCGTTGCAGGCTTTGCACCGTGAGCCGCGGCTGATCATTATCAAGGTTTCCCGTCAACCGAAGTACAAGCGATTGCCCGACGACCAGTAAATCCCGATATTTATCCAGTGATTCCGCGAACATAGTGACTTCAAATACCCCCGTCGCATCGGAAAGCTGGACAAAGGCAAGCGGCTTTCCCTTTCGCGTCCGGAGTTCGCGCTTGCCCATCACGGTCCCCGCGAGGGTCGCCGCGCTTTCCATGGTGCCCAAACCCGCAAGATAGCTCGCGGCGTTGCGGACGCCAGCCTTGTCAAGCGTCTTGTCCCACGCATCGAGCGGATGGCCTGACAGATAAAAGCCGATGGCGTCAAACTCCTGCTTCAACTGCTCCATCGCTGTCCAGCGGGAGACTTCCGGCAATGCCGGCCGAACCGCCAGCGTTTCCGCCGCGCCGCCGAAAAGATTGACCTGACCCGAACCGCGTTCTTCCTCCGATTGCTGAGCTTGACGCAATAGGGTCTCGATTGCGGAAAAGACCTGCGCTCGGTGATCCAGCATGTCATCAAACGCGCCCGCCCGGGCCAGATTTTCCGCCTGACGCTTGTTCATATATTTCGGGTTGAGGCGACCGGCAAAATCAAACAGATCCTTGAACCGGCCATTTTCCGTGCGTTCGCGCACAATCCCCGCCATCGCCTCGCGCCCGACATTCTTGACCGCAGCAAGGGCATAGCGCACGGCGCCCTGATCGCCATCGAACTCGACGGAAAACTCCACGTCCGACTTGTTGAGACATGGCGGATGGATGGGGACCTTCATTCGCTCCAGATCCTGACGGAAGATATTGAGCTTATCCGTGTTGTTCATATCGAGGCTCATGGAGGCCGCCATGAATTCCACCGGATAGTTCGCCTTGAGCCATGCCGTGTGATAGGAGACAAGCGCATAGGCGGCGGCATGCGATTTATTGAAACCGTAATTCGCGAACTTCGCCACCAGGTCAAAAATATGGGTGGCATCCTTGGCGGCAATCCCCTTCTCTCGAGCGCCTTTGGCAAAAATCGCCCGCTGCTGGTCCATCTCCGACTGGATTTTCTTGCCCATGGCCCGGCGCAGGAGATCAGCATCGCCGAGGCTGTACCCCGCCAGCGTCCGCGCAATTTCCATCACCTGTTCCTGATAGATGATAACGCCGTAGGTTTCCTCCAGAACCGGTTTCAACTCGGGATGGAGGTAATCGGGCTCTTCCTCCCCATGCTTGCGGCGGATATAGGTCGGAATATTCTCCATCGGGCCGGGACGGTACAGCGCGACGATAGCGATAATATCCTCGAACGCGTCGGGGCGCATCTTGCGCAGCATGTCCCGCATACCGGAACTTTCCAGCTGGAATATCCCGATGGTGTTACCAGTGGAAAGCAGCTCAAACACTGCCGGATCATCAAGCGAGATTTTCGCATAGTCAATCTCGATCCCCCGACGGGCCAGCAACGCCTTCGCCCGGTCCAGCACCGTCAGGGTCTTGAGGCCAAGGAAGTCGAATTTCACCAGCCCCGCCGTTTCCGCATATTTCATCGAGAATTGCGTCACCGGCATATCGGACCGCGGATCACGATAGAGCGGCACCAGTTCATCCAGCGGCCGATCGCCAATCACAACGCCCGCCGCATGGGTTGAGGCATGGCGGTAAAGCCCTTCAAGCTGAAGGGCAATTTCCAGCAGCCGCGCAACCTCCGGATCGCCCGCGCGTTCTTCACGCAGGCGCGGCTCAATATCCAGGGCCTGTTGCAAACTGACGGGATTGGCCGGATTAGCGGGAATCATCTTGCTGATCCGGTCAACCTGACCATAGGGCATTTGAAGGACCCGCCCCACATCCCGGACCGCCGCCTTCGCCTGCAGCTTACCGAAGGTGATGATCTGCGCCACCTGATCATGGCCATATTTGTCCTGCACATAGCGAATGACTTTTTCGCGCTTGTCCTGACAGAAATCGATATCAAAGTCAGGCATCGATACCCGCTCCGGATTGAGGAAGCGTTCGAACAGGAGGCCGAAACGCAGCGGATCAAGGTCGGTAATGGTCAGCGCCCAGGCAACAACCGAACCCGCACCGGACCCACGGCCCGGCCCGACCGGAACGTCATTCTCCTTCGACCAACGGATAAAATCGGAAACGATGAGGAAATAGCCGGGAAAGCCCATTTCATTGATCACCCTGATTTCATAGTCGAGGCGATCGATATATTCCTTTGACTTGGCGTCCCGTTCCTCAGGGCTCATCCCGTCCGTGAAAACTTCATTCTCAAGGCGGATCTTCAGGCCTTCCGATGCCGCCGCCGCCAGCTCTCCCGCTTCGTCCCGCCCTACCGCAGACGAAAAGGTCGGCAGGATCGGATCGCGCATGGGGGAGGCCACCGCAGAGCGCCGGGCAATCACAACTGTATTTTCAACAGCCTCCGGCAGGTCCGAGAACAACTCGACCATCTCCTGCTGTGACTTGAAATAATGCTCCGGCGTGCGCTTGATCCGCTCCTGATCACCGACATATTTCCCGGCGGCGATGCAAAGAAGGGCATCATGGGCGAGATACATTTCCCTTTTTGCAAAAAAAACCTCGTTGGTGGCAACCAGGGGAATATCCAGTTCATAAGCGAGTTTAAGGAATCCGGGCTCCGTCTTCTGCTCAAGTGGAAGACCATGACGCTGGAGTTCCATATAGAGGCGCCCCTCAAAAATTCCGGCAAGGGTGCGGGTATAACTCTCCGCCGCACTTAACTGGTCTGCTGCAATCAACCGCCCGACAGGCCCCTCTGCGCCACCGGTCAGGCAGATCAGCCCGCCATTATACTGCTCAAGCATCGCCATCGGCACTTGCGCCGTTTCCCCGGCTTCCGTTTTAAGAAAGGCGTGGGAGGTCAGTTTCAGGAGGTTGTTATAGCCCGCCTCGTCCTGGGCGAGGAGCACGATCGGGTCCGGTTCGGGTCGCCGTCCGCTGCGATCGATCCCGTCCTCTCGCATGATCGCGATCTGGCATCCGATAATCGGCTGCACCCCACCGCCCTGCATCGCCAGCGAAAACTCCAGCGCACCAAACATGTTGCTGGTGTCCGTAATTGCCACCGCCGGCATATCATTCGCCACACAGAGCGACTTGATATCCTTGACCTGCACCGCCCCTTCGGAAAGGGAATAGGCGGAATGAACACGCAAATGAACAAAACGGGGGCCGCGTTGAGCGCTGGGCAACGGCAAATCTCCAATCTGTGATTTCAACCGCCCCATTATTGCATGCCCTTCATGAAAGGTAAGGCCTTAACAGCTCCTTCCCTCAAATTTCTTGTGGATAACTCCCCTCGTCCCTGCTTACCAACCGCCGCCTTCAAACTATCCGGCTAGGCCCGCCACGATATCCGCCCAGAACACCATTACCCCAAGCGCACTCGCAAATGCCGCACATTCAAATCCGCTTTTTATTATCTGATTGATATCCATTTTTAACTCCCTTATTTTGTTAACGAGAATTATGTTCATGTTTTGTTCTTTTGTCAATCAGAAATAAAATACATGCGTTTCCCGCAGATCGAGAGCAAAATTACCGGCTTTATTATTTAATAGGGCTACCGACAACTAGGATTTGCGGGAGAGGACTTCCTTGAGCGATTGGATATAAAGATCTACCACCGCGCGATCCGCCGCAGAGGCGTTTCTTATCGCCTGAACTTCAAATTTCAGGTCAACTGAGAGCGGAATAGCGACAATCTCAAGATGCGCGAAGGCGTTGGCCGTCAGATGATCAAGGACAGCGCAGCAGTCAAGCTCCTCTACTAGGCCCGGCACAATGGCCGGGGATACGGCGGTCATCAGTTTTTTCGGCTTGATCCCCAGTTCCTCCAGCTTTCGTGCGATAAACCCGCCGATGGGAGCCTGGACTGACGGCAAAATGCAGGGATAGGTCTCCAGCGCCGATAAGGGAAACTCATCCTTCCCGGCCATGGGGTGATTTCTGGCCACCACCATCAGGATGTCATCATCCCCGATTTTTTCCACCGTTATGCCAGGGACATTTCCAAGCCCGGAGGCAACACCAATATCGATATTGCCGTCACGCAGCGCCTGGATTTGCGTCGTGCTGTTGCCGACATCGATGGACACGTCGATTTCCGGGAAAGCCTCCAGGACAGTCCTGATGGCAAATGGCAGTATTGAAGACGCGAGAAAACTCGGCACCGACATCAGCCGGAGCGATTCCCCCCGCCCCCCGCGGATAGCCTCGATCGCAGATTCAATTTGCCGAAGCCGCTCAAAGCTGCCGCTGCATTCCTCAAACAGACGATGCGCCTCCCATGTCGGCTTTATGCGCCCTCCTTGATTTGAGAAAAGACGCATTTTGAGGCTGGCCTCGAAATCACGTAGATGACGGCTCACCGTCGGCTGCGCCAGTTTCAGACGCCGCGCCGCCTCGCTGATATTGTTGGTTTCATATACTGTTCGAAATATTTCGAGGCGCTGAAGACTAAGAACTCGCATTGTAAGTCACTTTATTGCTGAGTGTTTTTCTTATCTATAGCAAATACGCATAGGTAGGTAAAAATATTTCTATTGTGGCAATAGGAAAAGTTTTTCATTCTTCAGCCATACAGGGAAGTAAAAAACATGCTGACGATCACGCCATTTATATTTCTGATTTTCGCGCTGTTCTGTGGAACGGCAATTGCCTATCTGGTCGGAGGATCGGCAGTTCTCGGATTTATCGTCACCGACAACTCGACTTTTCTTGCGGCTTTACCGCAGCGAGTCTTCAGCCAGCTTGACGTGTTTGCCTTTCTGGCCATGCCGCTTTTTATTCTTGTTGGCGAACTGATGAACAGGGGCGGCATTGCCGACGCCCTGATCCGTTTTTCTCTGACGATCCTCGGTCGCCTGAAAGGTGGTCTTGGCCATGTGAATATCCTCACCAGCGTATTCTTTGCCGGGATTTCAGGATCGGCAACGGCGGATGCCGCCGCCCTCGGAAATACATTGGTCCCTATCATGGAAAAGCAGGGCTATGCCCGCAATTATGCGGTTGCTGTCACGGCGGCCTCATCCATCATCGGTCCCATTATCCCGCCCAGCATTGTTCTGATTTTTTATGGCGCGCTCATGAATACGTCCGTAATCGCGCTGTTTGCGGCTGGCATCGTTCCTGGACTGCTCCTCGCTGCGATGCTGATGGGGCTGAATACGTTCTTTGCTTACAGAGATAATCACCCAGGCGGGCGCGATGCGGAAATTCCGGAGTTTATTCCTGCCTTTACCCGAGCTCTCCCAGCCCTCAGTCTTCCGGTTATCATATTAAGTGGAATTCTGTTCGGCATTATGACTCCGGCCGAGGCCGCGGCGGTTGCTGCAGTCGTCGCCGCCTTGGTCGGTTTTTTATATCGGGAGCTGAAATTCTCGGACATCGTTGCGGCGGCTCACCGCACGGTCATTCTGACGGGGGCGATATTTGTTATCCTGGTCGCGATTGCCACTTTCGGATATCTGTCTTCACTGGAGCAGATTCCGCAAAAACTGGTTTCCTCAATTACCGAGCTGGGATTGGGAGCTACCGGCTACCTGCTGGTCGTCAATCTGGTCCTGCTGGTTGCCGGCATGCTAATGGACGTCAAGGCGGCCGTCGCCCTGCTCGCCCCCTTGCTGGTTCCACCAGCCCTCCTGCTTGGCGTGGATCCGACCCATATGGGCATCCTCGTCGGATTTAACCTGACCGTCGGACTGCTGACGCCTCCCTTTGGCGGCGTGCTGCTCATCCTGTCGACGGTAACGAATGTGAATTACTGGACAATTGTGCGGGCCGTTGTCCCCTTTCTGATCGCTGAATTGATCTTTCTCGGATTTCTGATTTTCGTTCCGGACATCAGTTTGGCCTTACCCCGGGCGCTGGGCTATCTGAACTGAGAGGTTTTAATCGATAGCCTGGATCTCGAATATTCCAAGGAAAGCAGGTTTCCATACCGGACTTGCTTCCACAGCAGAGGAGAAAATAGTCATGAAACGTTTATTAGGTGCGATTACCGCGCTTTCAATGAGTTTCTCAACAGTGGTGATGGCGGCAGATGTCAACATTGCACTGTCGGGGACGGAAGATATTGAAAAGAACGGCGAGTACGTCTTTATCAAAGCTTTTGCCGATCACCTGAACGAGAACGGAATTGCAACAAAGGTGCATCCATCGGACTCCCTTGGCAAGGAAAAGGAACGGTTCGATCAGGTGGCTCAGGGCCTTATCCAGGTCAACCTGGCTAACCCCGGCGTCCTTTACAAACTCTCTCCCATCACAAAGGGCCTGTATCTCCCCTTCCTGTTCTCCGGCATCGAAAATTTCGATCAGTCGATCAGCGACGGTAAAATTATTGAATATGTCAACGAACAAGTAGCGCCGCACGGAGTTCGTCTGGTCGGCTTTCCAATGCGCGGTGGCGGCATGGGCCTGTTTAACTCCAAGCATCCCGTAGCCAAACTGTCGGACGTTGATGACCTGCGCCTGCGTGGCAAGGACGGTGTCCAGATCAAGCTTTTCGAAGCCTGGGGCGCCGAAGGAACAATTGTGAGCTGGGCTGAGGTTGCCAACGCCCTGCAGACCGGCGTTGCGGATGGTTATTTCAATCCCCCGGCATCTGCGCTGCTGTTCGGTCATACCGCCATTCTCAACAACTTCACGCCGCTGGAGGCAGGTCCCTCTGCCCGTATGGCCATCATCTCCCAGGATTGGTATGCCGGGCTTGACGATAAAACCCGCGGCATTGTTGATGAAGGCATTGCCAAAGGCATCGCTGCCAACCGTGCATGGACGAGCCAGTGGATTGAATACGCCATGAAACAGCTGCAGAAAGAAGGCGTTACCATCACCGAACTCGAGCCGGGTCAACGCGAGCTTTTCGTTGAAGCCAGCAAGAGTGTCTGGGGGGATGTTCTTGACGAGAAAGAACTCGCCATCCTGACAAATGCGGCAATGAACTAACTGCTGATTGCTGGATACAGGGGATACTGATCATGAATTCTGTTGCAAATTTCTTTCGCAAATTCAGCGATTACAGCGACAAGGTGATTGGTATCATTGCGATGATCTTCCTGGGAGCGATGGTTTACGCCATCGCTCTCCAGGTCGTCGCCCGGTACGTGTTCGATTCACCTCCCCCCTGGACGGAAGAAGCAGCGCGTTACGCAATGGTATGGGTGGGTCTCCTCGGTGCCACGGTTTCCTTCAAGGCGGAGTTTGATCCTGTCCTTGCAAAAGTTCCCGCATCTCTGCCACGCCCTTTGTTGATGATGGTCGGGATTATTCGCTGGCTGTCCCTCCTTTTGTTTCTTTTACCGATACTCTGGTATTCATTCTTCGGGCCCGGTGCCAATTTCACCCGGGGTTTTCTCTCACGAAACTGGTATCTGGAGGCCGAAACCTTTGAAATATCGACTTTCTTCGTCGCCATTGGCGTTCCAATTTTCATCATATTCATCCTGCTGCATGCTGTTGCGCAGGGCCTGACTCCCCCACCACCCAAAAGCGAAATAGAAATAGATGACGCTATTTAACAAGCTGGATTTGCACGAAAACGCTGATTTCCTGAACGAGATGAAGGCACTGCGCCGCGACATTCACAAGCATCCGGAAACGGCCTTTGAGGAAACGCGGACTGCGGATATCGTCGCCCGCGAACTTGAAGCGGCTGGTATCGAGATCAGCCGCGGACTGGCGGAAACCGGCGTCGTGGGAATCTTGCACGGAAATCGCCCCGGTTCTCGCGCGATCGGCCTCCGCGCGGATATGGACGCCCTGTTTATTCAGGAAGAAAATGAATTCTCGCATAAATCTGTGCATGATGGAAAAATGCATGCCTGCGGTCATGACGGCCATACCGCCATGCTTCTGGGTGCCGCCAAACAGTTGGCCGCAAATCCGGATTTTGCGGGCACCGTTCACTTCATATTCCAGCCCGCAGAGGAAAGTGAAGGCGGTGCCCGCGTGATGATTGAGGAGGGCCTGTTTCAGCAATACCCCTGCGATGCAGTATACGGAATGCATAACATGCCGGGGTTCAGGATTGGCCAGTTCGCCATCCGTCCCGGCCCCATGATGGCTGCGGGTGATACCTGGCAGGTCGCCTTCGTCGGAACGGGCGGCCACGGCGCCGCTCCGCATAAGGCAACAGATTCAACCATGGCCGCCGGGGCCTTTATCGTCGCCGTCCCCACGATTGTCGGGCGCAATGTTCCCGTGGATGAAGCCGCCGTCATCAGTATCGGGCATATTGCCGGCGGCGAGTATAATTCGCCCAATATTATCCCGTCGCAGGTCCTCGTGCGGGGTACTGCCCGAAGCTACACGCCCGAGGTCCGCGATTTGATTGAAAAGCGACTTCAGGAAATTTCAGAATTTTCCGCAGCAACCCATAATTGCACCGCGGAGTTCAAGTTTATCCGCCGCTATCCGCCCCTCAACAATTGGGAAGAACAAACCCAAATCGCCGCCGCTGCGGCCGTGAAAACAGTCGGAGCCGAGAATGTGGACCCCAAAACCCGCCCTATCGGCGGATCGGAGGATTTCGCCTTCATGCTGGAACAAATTCCCGGCGCTTATATCATGATGGGCAATGGCGATGATGAGAAAAGCGAGTTTGTCCATAATTCCCGTTACGACTTTAACGATGACAGCCTTCCCTATGGCATTGCCTATTGGATAAATCTGGTAAAAACCGAGCTCGGGTCTGGCAAATGAGCGCAGACCCGGTTGCCCGGATTCTGTCGGAATGGGCTGCAGATATTCCCACGCCCGGCTCTGATCTTGCCAGCAACCGGGCCCTTGATGCGCTGACGGATGGCCTTGCCTGTATATTTGCCGGATGCAACAACCCGGTAACTCTCAAAGTTCTGAAGGCTGCAGTTAAATCCCACGGTCAGGGACATCACACCGTTTTTGGCCATAGGACAACCTTGCCCGCAACCGCTGCCGCGCTTGTCAATGGCATGGCGGCGCATGCCCTCGATTTTGATGATAACTTCCTGCCGGGTCTGACCCATGCCACCGCTACACTTGCTCCCGCCCTGATTGCGGCCGCTGAGTCGCAGCAAGTCACAGGTCGCCGGTTAATCGACGCCTATGTCATCGGACTTGAACTCCAGGCCCGCATTGGCGCGCTGGTCAATCCACAGCATTATGAAAGAGGATGGCATGCCACCTCCACCATCGGCACGATCGGGACGGCGGGTGCAGTGGCAACCCTTCTCGCCTTACCCCCCCGTCAGATTGCCGCCGCGATGTGCATTGCGTTCAGTCTGGCTGGCGGTTCGAAATTGCAGTTCGGATCGGAAGTGAAACCTTTGCATGCCGGATTTGCAGCGCATAACGCCGTATTGGCCGCCCATCTCGCGGCCGCCGAGGTTGGCACCCATGCCGAATTCCTGACCGGGCCCTGGAGTTTTCAGGACCTTTATTGCCCGCCTCCCGGCAACAATCCGAAGGATGCCCTCAATGATCTCGGTCAGCGCTGGGCGATAGAAGAATACGGCCTTCTCGCCAAAAGATTTCCCTGCTGTGCCGCCTCCCACAAGGCGCTTGATGCGATCGAAATGCTCGTCCGAGATCACAGAGTAACGCTTGATAGTCTGACGCGCGTAACCGCGTTTCTCCCAACGCCCCTTCATCAGAATTTGCGTTTTGACTCTCCGCGTACCGAAAGCGAAGCACGCTTCAGCTTTTCTTATCCGGCCGCGCGGTTAATGCAGGAAGGTCACCTCTCGCTTCAACATTTTACGACAGACGCCGTGATGGAGGAAGTAATACAAAAAGCCCTCCCCCTTTTCATCAGGGAAGCCGTCCAAACAGGTCCGAAAGGTGTTCACGTCCCCGTCCGCGTCATCGCTGAATTCAAAAGCGGCAAAAATATTGAAATTGAAGTATCTGATGTGCAGGGTGGCCCGAATGCCCCTTTAAGCAAATCCGTCCTAGAGCGTAAGATTGAAGACTGCCTAGACTGGTCCGGAACCAGCGAAAACGCCCCCATGTTCAAGAAAATGGCCGCCCTGCACGAGCTTGATGACATCAGGAAACTGACCCGATCAGAAAAGAAAAAAGATTCCGTCGGATTGCATTGATCCGGCTAATATTCTGGCCAAGGCGCTCCTGCGGAAATCCGGACATGATCACACAGAAAGAAAATAATCCGGGAAAGAGCGCGCCGACGCGCACCCTTCCCCTGAAGTTGGAATGAATTATATTATTTATTTGAAATAGATTTGATTGTTGTGTGCACTCAGTCCTTCCGGGTGAGTTTGTTAAAGGTTTCTTCCGATAACAACTTTCCGGTGTCGCTCATGGGATTTAAAGGCGAAGCTGCGCCAATATGTTCGGGATAGGCAACCGGCTCTGAAAAGCCCGACGGCAATTCATTAAGCGTCTTGGCTTTTTCGATCTTGAACTTTTCGGACAGCTCGAAGGTCAGGATGGGCCGCCATTCGAAATTATTTGGCACAGGATTTACGACAGAGTAGATTATGCTCGGGATGATGCCATGCTTAGCAAGACCGTGTGGATCAGGTTCTTCTTCCTCCAATACATTTGGCAGTCCTTTTCGAATTACTGTACTGGAAGGGAGCATACCCATTTTCGTCATTTCGGTCCGACGCACATCCCAATCATCTTCGTTTTTATCTAAAGCTAACGGTGTACCACTTAATAGACGGAGTTTGATGTCAGGGGTAGCGAAAGCCGAAAACAGACTATTAATACGATTGATAAAAATCTGGCTGGCCGATGTCTCGTCCTTGTTTAACTCCCATAGCGATTTGGCGACCTCAACAAATTTCGGCTCCATCTCCTTCGGGTTTTCCAGAATACAGATACTGGCCGAGGGCGTGCCACAGTATTTCAGGGAATTTGCGAGTCTCGGATCGACTGCCTTGGCCGTCAGGGACAAAGGGTCTGATGCATCTGTCAAAATCTCTTCAACCTTGATGATATTGTCGTCACCGACACTCACCAGCAATGTAATAAAGGCGGGCGCCCCGTCGAAAACAAAGGGGAATTGCAGATTAACAACCAGCTTTTCCGAAGGTTTTACGAGGTTCAGCAGGTAGGAATCAATCTTGACGCAAAGGGCCTCGAAATTACGCGCCAAGAAGTCTGAATTCTGCTGGAAGATGAGGTCAATCAGAGGCAACTGCCTGAATGAATTGATAATCATTTCGGAGCGAGGCACGGTTTCGCTGTTCCCTTTGGTAGCCTCTAAAAAGGCCTTCAGCTTCTGCGTATATTTTTCCTTATCCCCGGATTTTTTTAGCTTCAGAAGCTCTTGCAAATCGGCGGCCACGTCCTCCGTCTTGATTAAATGTCCTCCCTGCAGCAAACAGGCCATATTGTATCGCTCTGAAGGATCAAGGCTGAGGAAAAAGAGCCCGAATTCAATATCCGTGAATGACGGAAGATTCTCATCAGCATTCTTTACACGTTTACAAAGGCTCTCTCTTACACTGGGCCGAAGGCCCAAATCTGGTTTATTTTTTTCAAATTGACCCTTAATGCCATCAATTTCATCCTGATGTTCTGACCTATGCGTAAGCCAGCTAACAGCTCCATAAGTTTCTAAGGAATGAATATTTTTCCTAAAAGCAGCCGCATACATATTGGCGATTTCATCATCCGATGCGTTTCTCTTTTTTAAAAAGCTTTCGAATAAAGTATGGCTTCCAATGTTCTTCAGTTTCGCCAAATCATTCTTGCCAAGATATTCCAGCAGATTTTCCGGATTCCATTGGCCTCTCTTATCATCATACTGAAAGCTGACTTCAAAAAGGCCGTTGCGCGTCCTTACATTTTTCAGCACTCCCATCGGAAAGGCGCTGTATTCGTTTGGAACAGTTTTCAACTCGTTGAGCCCGAATACACGAGTGGTATCGTCGTTTCCCTGAATAGACTTCGGGTCAGTAATGAAGGGGGCCTGTATGCCGTAAGTAATGGCGTTCATGATCATCGAAGGGCCGCCTGATTTTTCAAGCTTTATCATGCGCTCAAGATTCCGTTCGTTTTCCATTCCGAACAACGCATCCTGAAAATGGATCTGACGGCGGCTGAACTTGATAACAGAATTAAGCGCTACACGGCCGGTGGTGGAAAGGCTGGTGGCGGAAAACATACTAGACATTCTCATCTCCATCTAATAGTTAAAATACTTAAATTAGATATTTATGATTATTATTTATTCAACTATTAATTGTTTTTTTGAACAACTAAAAACCCCTTTTCGCTGCATTGCAGACTTAACATGTCAGGAATCGCCGATTAGTCAGCTTTTTCAGAGATCGCTGATATCTTCAAGATGATGGTCACGGACATGGAGAACGCGATCCATGCGGCGTGCGAGATCGGTGTTGTGGGTGGCAACGAGCGCGGCGACGCCGCGGTCACGGGTGACATCGAGGAAATGCTGGAAAACCATTTCAGCTGTCTGCTCATCGAGATTACCCGTCGGTTCATCTGCCAGCAGAAGGAGCGGGTTATTGGCGAGCGCCCGGGCGATGGCGACGCGCTGCTGCTCCCCTCCGGAAAGTTTGGCGGGGCGATGGGTCAGGCGCTGCTCCAGCCCCATTCGCGTCAGGAGCTCCGTTGCATGGTCTTTTGCCTTCTTCTTGGGAGTGCCAGAAATCAGGTTCGGCATCATGACATTTTCAAGCGCGGAAAATTCCGGCAGAAGATGGTGAAACTGATAGACAAAGCCGATCTTGTCGCGGCGGACCTCTGTCCGCTTGGTATCCCGTGCCTTGCTGCAATCGATCCCGTCGATCCGCACTGTCCCGCTCGTTGGCGGTTCCAGAAGCCCCGCAATATGCAGGAGCGTTGATTTTCCCGATCCTGACGGTCCGAGCAGCGCGACAATTTCGCCCGGGCGGAGGTCAAGCGAGACATCCTCAAGGACGATCAGCTTCTCCTGACCCTGCGTAAAGGTCCGGCCGATATTTTCAAGTTTGAGGACCGACTCACTCATACCGAAGCGCCTCCACCGGATCGAGTCTTGCGGCGCGCCAGGATGGGTATATCGTCGCGAGCAATGAAATGACGAGCGCCATGATAACAACCGTTGTCACCTCCGCTACGTCGATTTTCGCAGGCAAGTGCGAGAGGAAGTATATTTCGGCCGAAAACAACTCCGCCCCCGTGATACCCTCGATCAGGCCCTTGATCTTGTCTATATTGGCACAGAATCCGAGACCAAGCAGAAAACCGAACAGCGTCCCGACAACACCAATACTGGCCCCGGCAATGAAGAACACCCGCATGATCATGCCGCGGGTTGCGCCCATGGTCCTGAGGATCGCGATATCGCGCCCCTTGTCCTTCACCAGCATGATCAGGCTGGAAATAATATTAAACGCAGCGACCAGGATAATCAGGGTGAGGATCAGGAACATGACATTGCGTTCCACTTCCAGCGCGTTAAAAAAGCTCGCCCGGGATTGCTGCCAGTCATAGATAAAGGCCCGGATATTCACCGCGTTGATCACCTCGCTCCGAATGGAGAGGGCCGTGTCCGGATCCGTCGCGAATACCTCAAGCGCCGTGACCCCTTCCCCCAGCCGGAAGTAATTCTGTGCAGCGTTCAGCGACATATAGATATAGCCGCTGTCATACTCATACATTCCCGTATCGAACAGCCCGGCCACATCAAAGGTCTTGACCCGTGGCATGGTGCCAAAGGCGGTCGGTGTGCCCTGCGCCGATATCAGCTTTACCTTGTCGCCCGCCGCAACGCCCAGCGTCCGGGCGAGCCGGTATCCCAGGACAATCGCATTATCATCGCCGAACCCGTCCAGGGAGCCGTCGATGATACCGGTTGATATCACCTCAAGGGAGGCCAGCTGATTTGGTGAAATTCCCCGGACAAGCGCGCCGCTCGCGGCCTTGCCGGAGGCCATGACCTGCCCTTCGACAATCGGCGTGACCCGCACCACTTCAGGAATATCGGCAAGCCGCGCCACGACGCCGTCGAAATCGACCAGCTTTTCTTCTGTCGGTGCGCGCACTTCATAATGACCGTTCAGCCCTAGAATACGATCCAGCAATTCCGCACGGAAGCCGTTCATGACGGACATGACGATAATCAGTGTCGCAACCCCAAGACCAATTCCAAGAAAGGAAAAGGTGGCGATGACGGAGATAAAGCCTTCCTGCCGACGGGCACGAAGATAGCGAAGCGCCATCGTCCATTCAAATCGGGAAAACACTAGTTCGGGCCCACCAGCAGTTTCAGGGCATCGTCGACGCCCAGTTCCTGTTTCTCGCCCGTGCCCCGGTTTTTCACCTCAACCACGCCGGACTTGATGCCGCGCGGCCCGATTATCGCCTGCCAGGGCAGGCCGATCAGGTCCATGTTGGCGAATTTTTCACCGGCACGGCCCGCTGTGTCATCGTAAAGCACGTCAACGCCTTGAGTGCGAAGTTTGCCATAGAAATTCTCACAGGCGGCGTCACAGGCTGCATCACCACTTTTCAGATTGATCACGCCGACCTTGAACGGAGCGACACTCTCGGGCCAGATAATTCCCGCGTCATCGTGGGAGGCCTCGATAATGCCACCGACAAGTCGAGAAACACCGATACCGTAGGAACCCATGGAGACGGTCACATCCTTGCCCTCCGGCCCGGCAACCGACGCGCCCATGGCCTTCGAGTATTTATCCCCGAAATGGAAGATATGACCCACCTCGATCCCGCGTCGCGTAACGAGATCAGCCTCGCTGACATCGCAATTGGCGGCGTCATGCATATCATCTGCGGCCGCGTAAAAGCTTGTCCATTTATCGACGATGCCCTGCAGTTCCTCCGCATTATAGCTCGCCTCCGATGGCGTCTCAAGGGTCAGGAGATCCTTGTGATAGAACACCTCGCTCTCGCCGGTATCCGCAAGGACAATAAACTCATGAGACAGGTCGCCGCCAATCGGACCCGTTTCCGCGCGAAGAGGAATGGCGTTCAGCCCAAGCCGCGCGAATGTCTTGAGATATGCCACGAACATATTGTTATAAGCCGTTTTGGCTCCTTCATAATCCAGATCGAAGGAATAGGCATCCTTCATCAAAAACTCACGGCCCCGCATGATCCCGAAGCGCGGGCGCACTTCATCGCGAAACTTCCACTGGATATGATAGAGATTGAGCGGCAGGTTCTTATAACTCTTGACATGGGAGCGGAATATATCCGTCACCTGTTCCTCATTTGTCGGGCCATAAAGCATATCGCGCTCATGCCGGTCGGTAATGCGAAGCATTTCCTTGCCATAATCATCATAACGGCCTGATTCCCGCCAGAGATCGGCCGGCTGCAACGTCGGCATCAGGATTTCAAGAGCGCCGGCGCGATCCTGCTCCTCCCTCACAATCTGCTCGATGTTTTTCAGCACCTTATGGCCCATTGGTAGCCAGCTATAGATCCCGGCGGACGATTGCTGGATCATTCCGGCCCTGAGCATCAACCGGTGGGAGACAATCTGGGCCTCCTTAGGGTCTTCCTTCAGGGTCGGCAGGAAATAACGGGACAGACGCATTTGGGCCTCAAATCGAGTGAAAATTACAGGTTGCGGTGACTTTTAACGGGATTTGAGCAGATTGCAAGGATTTCACCCTATTGATACCGCTGGCGGCATTCTTTGGCGATCGCATTTTCGGCGGGGTCCGTCAGTGCCTGCCCATTATAAAGAAGCTGTCCGGACGCAATATCAAACTCGACAATACCGACATTTACTTCTGCATCCGCCAGCTTCGGATTATAATCTTTCAGCAAGTCTTTCAGCGGCAACGCCAGGTTCACATAAATCTGGTCGGGAATATTTGCCCGTTCGTCTTCAAGATCGGCAGGCGCGACGGGCTTTCCATGAGCGTCAACCCCCGGCTGATAGGTAACATCCGGCGATTGCCTGTATTTGACGAACTGCTCACATGCCGCGCGCGAGACTTCCAGCCGGATCTCCTCCGCAAAAGCACTCGTTGCAAATGTTCCGATGAATATAGCCGCGACAAGAAACCGGACCATCTGTCGAACCTCCTATATATCCTGGAAATAGGCCCGGATATCAAACAAATCAAGATCGACAATCGTCCAGACAATCACAAATAACACGATAGTGATCACGGTTGTCAGGCCGAACTTCGTCCATATTCGGGGATTGACGGGAGCGCTTTCGACCGTTCCAGGTTCGATTTCCCCTTCTTCCTCGCTTTGCGGCTTTACACCCCAGGGCAGCACGGTAAACAGGACGAGCATCCAGGTGATTGAGAATATAACGATGCCGCCGACAATGGACATTTTATGCTGCCCCTATACCTGTTCCAGTTCGACAAGTGTTCCGCTGAAGTCCTTGGGATGCAGGAATAAAACCGGTTTCTTATGGGCGCCGATCTTGGGCTCCCCATCGCCGAGAACCCGCGCTCCCTTGGCCTTCAACTGATCACGCGCCGCGATAATATCCTCGACCTCGTAACAGACATGATGCATTCCGCCGGACGTATTCTTCGCAAGAAAGCCGGCAATCGGTGAATTCTCTCCCAACGGGTGAAGAAGCTCGATCTTGGTGTTATCGAGCTCGACGAAGACAACCGTCACGCCATTATCCGGCTCGTCCTGCGGGGCGCTGACTTTCGCGCCCAGCGTATCTCGGTAGACCGCCGCGGCGGCCTCAAGATCGGGGACTGCAATGGCCACATGATTTAATCGTCCAATCATTTCGTTATCTTTCCTTATTCTTCTTCAAACCTGATGACGTAAATATCGGTAATCGGCCGTCGTCCGATGAGCCTGCGAAAAACCCGTCGGACAGCATTATGTGCCGCTTCCTCGACTTTTTCATCATCGAGTTTTTCGCTTTTTTTCAACTGGTTATGGCTCTCTATTATCTGCTGTCTCATATCCTTTTGCAACTCTGGAAACAGGCCTTCATCCAGAACACCACGCAGACGAATTATCGGATCCTCTGTTATTTGGCCCTTTTCATTGACTATGACAACCCCGCTGATGCTGCCATTATAGACGAGACGGCGCCGGGTCGAGAGAAATTCCCCATCCAGCGGGGTCAAGCCCCCGGCGTCAACCGCAAGACGCCCCGAAGGGACATCGGCAACGATGGCGGCCTTGCCCGGCGCAAGTTTCAGGATGTTACCATTCGTTATCTCAATGGCCTGCTTCACCCCGAGGGAGAGTGCCAACTCACAATGGGCGCGAATATGCCGCGCCTCCCCATGCACTGGGATCGCGATGTCCGGCTTTACGATCTGGTACATATCGGTCAGCTCCCCCCGCGCCGGATGGCCCGAAACATGAACAAATTCATCGGCTTCGGTGATCACATTGACACCGGATTCGGTGAGCTGGTTATGCAGCGCATAGAGTGTTTTTTCGTTCCCCGGAATCACCTTGGACGAAAAGATCACCGTATCGCCCGCCGAAAGCTCAACATGGGAATGCTCCCCGCGTGCAATCCGCGCCATGGCGCCGCGCGGTTCCCCCTGGCTGCCGGTGCAAAGCAGCAATATCTTGTCGCGGGGAATATGGCCCACATCTTTTTCATCAAGAAATGGTGGCAAGTCATTAAGATAGCCTGATTTTTTTGCTGCCTGCGTCATCCGGTGCAGGGATCGGCCGACAAGCACCACATGACGGTCATTGCGCTCCGCAACGTTGGCGATCGTCATAAGTCGGGCAATGTTCGAGGCAAAGGTCGTGACTGCAATCCGCCCAGTCGGAATTTTCCGAAGGAGCTGGTCCAGGCTGTCCTGCACATCCAGTTCCGAGCCGGACACCCCCTCCTTGAAGACATTGGTGGAATCGCAGATCATCGCGAGCACGCCCGCGTCGGAGACCTTCTGCATCTTGACGAGATTGCTTGCCGGGCCAACCACCGGATCAGGGTCAAGCTTCCAGTCACCACTATGAAGCACCCGGCCATGGGGCGTTGTGATCATCAGGGCCTGCATTTCCGGTATGGAATGGGTGAGATCGACAAAATCGATATGGAAATCGCCAATGGACATGGAACTGCCCGGCGCAACGACATTGACCTCGACATCATTCTCGAGCCCCTCCTCCGCCAGTTTGAGGGAGAGGATTTCCGCCGTAAACGGACTGGTATAAACCGGGCAGCGAAATTGCGGCCAGAGCCGGGCGACCGCGCCAACATGATCTTCATGAGCGTGAGTGACAATAATCGCGAGCAGGTCCTTGCTCCGCTCCGCAATCCAGGTTGGATCCGGAACGATCACATCTATGCCGGGCGCCCGGTCATCGGCAAATGAAATTCCGCAATCAATCATCAGCCATTTGCCATTACAACAATAGAGGTTGAGGTTCATGCCTATTTCCCCGCTGCCGCCGAGGGGGAGGAAATACAGACCCTCCTGTAGATCGCGATCGATATTGTTCATATGGGGTTTCAGCTATTCCTGTAAAAAATTTCAACAAGACCCGCAAGGGTCAGATCGCCGTTCACGATCTCGATCATCTCGGTCCCGCGCGAGAAAAGCGGGGCGAGGCCGCCGGTGGCCACCGTCTTCATCTCGGCGCCATATTCAGCGCGAATACGCGTCACCAATCCTTCCACCATGGCGATATAGCCGCAATAGATACCGGCCTGCATACATTCAATCGTATTCTTGCCGATCACCCGTTCGGGTCGCTCAACGGCGATCCGCGGGAGCTTTGCCGCCGCCCGGTAAAGCGCGTCGAGACTGAGATTAACACCCGGCGCGATAACCCCCCCGATATAGTTCCCCTCCCCGTCAACAACATCGAAGTTCGTCGCGGTTCCAAAATCGATCACTACCAACGGGCCGCCATACAGGGAATGCGCTCCAACGGCATTGACCAGCCGATCCGCACCCGCCTCCGACGGACGATCAATAAGCGGCGTCATCCCAAGGTTGACGTTCGATTCCCCGATCACAAGGGGCGTCACACCGAAATAGCGTCGGCAGAATCCCTTGATGTTAAAAAGAGTCTCAGGCACCACGGTCGCGACAATCGCATCGGTCACGTCATTGAGCTTCAATCCGTCAATCGCCATTGCCTGACTGAGCCAGACGCCATATTCCTCCGCCGTACGGGATCCGGAGGTCGATATACGCCATTCATTAACAAGTGCCCGGTCCTTATAGGCCGCGCAGGTTATATTCGTATTTCCAACGTCAATTGCCAGTAGCATGAAAATCTCCCAGGATTAGCGGACGGAGGGAACTATAAACACTTCCCCCGCCGATATCAGTTTTCTTTCACCCGTATCGAGAACAAGTATCAGAGCGCCATTTTCTTCAAGACCGGCAAAAGTTCCCATCAATGTTTCGTTGGAGAGTTTTACGGTTATCCGCTCTCCAAGTCCTGTTGCATGGGACAGCCACAGATCGCGGATCGGTGCAAAATCTTGCTGCTTCCAGATCATATAAAGTTCGAGGAACGCATAGGCATAGGCAGACAGCATTTCCTCGACGGTAACCGTCGCCCCCGCTTCCTCAAGCGATATGGCGGGAAGGCCATCGGTGTGCTGGGGATAGCTCTTGATGTTGATTCCAGTGCCAATAATGACATAGTCCATCAGCCCGTCGGGCTTTACCTTGCTTTCGAGCAGGATACCTGCCGATTTGCGGCCGTCAATCAGGACATCATTGGGCCATTTAAGCTTGAGTGATATTTCCGGCTTCAGGAAAGCCGCTATGGCCTTTCGCAGGGCAAGTGCAACAAGAAAGGAAAGCCGGGCCGCAGCGGCGGGATCACAGTCGGGCCGCAGGACAAGGGAGCAATACAGGTTCCCCTCCGGACTCACCCAGCTGCGTCCGCGCCTGCCAACGCCCTGTTCCTGGCGCTTTGCCCAGACGATCTGCCCCTCCGGAGCGACGGCTTCAGCAAGGTTGCGCGCTTCTATATTCGTGCTACCGACAGTTTCAAACGCTGTGAGTTTGAAAAACGGCGGAAGATCGATGCCGCCATCACCTGCTTGGATCACGAGAACAGCACAGCCGCCGCGGCTTCCGCCCCGTCAAGCAGAGGCGCCGGGAAGACAACGAAAAAGGCGACGAACAGGCCCGACGCGGTCATTATGATCGACTGGGTCCGGCTGACAGGCTCGAACCCTTCCGCCGCATCGTCGAAATACATGATCTTGACGATCCGAAGATAGTAATAGGCGCCAACCACCGATGTCACAAGGCCGATCACAGCGAGCGGGATAAGGCCCGCATTGATCGCGGCCACAAAGATATAGAATTTTCCAAAAAATCCGGCGAGCGGCGGAATACCGGCAAGGCTGAACATAAAGAGCAGCAGGAAGAACGCCATCCAGGGGCGGGTTTTACTGAGGCCTGCAAGTTCGGAGATATCCTCCACCATGCCGTCGCATTGCCGCATGGAGAGGATACAGGCAAACGTGCCGATATTCATCACCACATAAATCGCCATATAGATCAGGACGCCGCGCACCCCTTCTTCAGTACCTGCAGCAAGACCGACGAGCGCGTAGCCGATATGACCAATGGACGAATAGGCCATCAGCCGTTTGAAATTCCGCTGGTTGATCGCGGCAAAGGCCCCCAGGATCATGGAAGCAATGGAGATAAAGACGATAATCTGCTGCCATTGATCCACCAGTTCACCAAATGGTGTGATGAAAACCCGCAGGAAAAGGGCAATTGCCGCCACTTTCGGCGCCGCCGCAAAGAAAGCCGTAACCGGGGTGGGAACGCCCTCATACACATCCGGTGCCCACATATGGAACGGTACGGCGGAAACCTTGAAAGCAAGACCCGCGATCAGGAAAACAAGGCCGATCAGAAGGCCGATACCGATGTCGGCTTCCCCCCCTGCAAAGGAGTCTCTCAAAACGTCGAAATTCGTTGTTCCCGTGAAGCCATAAATCAATGAGGCGCCGTAAAGCAGCATTCCCGAAGACAGGGCACCGAGCACAAAATATTTCAGCCCGGCCTCGGTCGAACGGACACTGTCGCGCTTGAACGCCGCCGTTACATAGAGGGACAGGCTCATCAATTCGATCCCGAGATACATGGACATCAGGTCGTTGGCCGAGATCATCACCATCATGCCAAGGGTGGCAATCACTATCAGGATCGGGAATTCAAAGCGCACCAGCCTCTCGCGCTTGTTAAAATCAATCGACATGATCACCGCAAGGGCGGATGCGCCGAGACAAAGTGTCTTCATGAAAACGGCGAAGGTATCATCACGATAAAGCCCTCCGAACGTGGTCACTGACGCATGCCCTTCAAACTGGACCAGAAAGCCCGTGACTATGAAAGCGAGCACGGACAACCAGGAAATCAGGCTCGTTGACCTGTTTCCACGAAAGGCGCCGACCATTAGGAGCGCCATGGCAACGCAGGCGAGGAATATTTCCGGAAGTGCGATTGAAAAATCGGGCAAAACCATTTCTTGAACCTACCTACTTAGCCGCGTTGAGTATTGTTTTACTGGCCTGCATGGCCGTCTCATGCTGATCCATCAGATTAACCACCGAGGCATGCATGACATCAAGGAACGGTTCCGGATAGATGCCGATCCAGAAGGCCACAAGGATAAGCGGCGTGAATATCAGTATCTCCCGCCGACCCACATCCATGATGTTTTTCAGATCCTCCTTCACCAGTTCTCCGAAAACCACCCGGCGATAGAGCCACAGGCTGTAGGCCGCGCCCAGAATCACACCGATTGTCGCGATAAAGGCCACCGTCGTGTTCACCTGATACGCGCCGACAAGGATCAGGAATTCACCGACGAAACCGCTGGTGCCCGGCAGGCCGATCGTCGCCATGGTGAAGATCAGGAAGATCACCGCATATTTCGGCATCCGGTGGACAAGGCCGCCATAGCGGGCAATCTCGCGGGTATGCATCCGGTCATAGACGACCCCCACGCACAGGAAGAGCGCGCCGGAGACGATACCATGGCTGATCATCTGCAGAATGCCGCCTTCCAGTCCCTGCTGGGTGAAGGTGAAAATACCGATGGTGATAAAACCCATATGCGCAACGGATGAATAGGCAATCAGCTTTTTCATGTCCTTCTGCACCAGGGCCACGAGCGAGGTATAGATAATCGCAACGACACTGAGCGCGAAGACAAGCGGCGCGAAATATTCCGATCCCTCGGGGAACATCGGGATCGAGAACCGCAGGAAGCCATATCCCCCCATTTTCAGGAGGACACCCGCCAGAATGACCGAGCCCGCCGTCGGGGCCTGAACATGGGCGTCGGGCAGCCAGGTGTGTAATGGCCACATCGGGACTTTGACAGCAAAAGAAGCAAAGAAGGCAAGCCAGAGCCAGAGCTGGAGTTGCGGATCAAAGTTATAATCGATCAGGGTCGGAATATCCGTTGTACCAGCGACAAAATACATGATGATGATCGCCACCAGCATCAGCATCGATCCTAACAACGTGTAAAGAAAAAATTTGAAGCTGGCATAGACCCGCTGCGCCCCGCCCCAGACACCGATAATCAGGAACATCGGGATCAGGCCCGCCTCAAAGAAGAGGTAGAAAAGAACCATGTCCAGCGCGCAGAACACGCCTATCATCAGGCATTCCATCACCAGGAAGGCAATCATATATTCGCGGACCCGCACCGTGATCGCCTCCCAGCTCGCCAGGATACAAAGCGGCATCAGGAAGGTGGTGAGGATAATGAACAGCATCGAAATGCCGTCCACGCCCATATGGTAGTTGATGTTGTTGCCGAGCCAGCTTCCTTTTTCCACAAACTGGAACGCCGCCGTATCCGTATCAAAATTGATCCAGATAAAAAGCGAGATCACGAAGGTGAACAATGTCGTCCAGAGCGCCACCCAGCGGGCGTTGCGGGCCGCCGATTCTTCCTTGCCACTGGTCAGCAGGATCAGCAGCACCCCGATCAGGGGCAGGAATGTCACCGTTGATAAGATTGGCCAATCAAGCATGACTTAATGTCCACCCGCGAAGAAAAAGTAAGAAACAAACGCCGCGACACCAAGAAGCATGGCAAACGCATAATGATACATATAACCGCTTTGCAGCTGCGAAGCGCGGCGCGCCAATACAAGGACGCGCCCGGCAATCCCGTTTGGCCCCAGCCCGTCGATCACCTTGCCGTCGCCAAAGGTCCATAAAAACCGGCCAATGGCTTTTGACGGACGGACAAAGATGAAGTCATACAGCTCATCAAAATACCATTTGTTGAGCAGGAACTGGTAGAGCGCCGAATGTGTCTTTGCAAGCTGCACCGGTATGTCCGTACGCCGGATATACATGTTGAAGGCGGTCAGGATACCAAGCGCCGTCGCAATCAGCGGCGCCGCGATGACCCAGCCCGGCACATCATGGAAGTCGTGCATGATGTGATTTTCCGGAATGAGGAGGATCGCCGAACCCCAGAACTCTTCATGGCCGTCACCGATCATCGGGCCATAGAAGGCGAAACCGGCAAACACCGCGCCGGCCGCCAGAACATAGAGCGGGATCAGCATTACGTTCG
This sequence comes from Sneathiella sp., assembly GCA_040880045.1. Lineage (GTDB taxonomy): Bacteria > Pseudomonadota > Alphaproteobacteria > Sneathiellales > Sneathiellaceae > Sneathiella. The sequence goes on along the minus strand of JBBDJF010000040.1, from coordinate 2,100 downwards.
AGCTCTCATGAATATGCGACATCACTTCCTTGCTCGCCCGTGGCGCGCCATGGAACGTCATGAAGATAAGGCGCCAGGAATAAAAAGCCGTCAGCACCGCCGCGGCAATCCCCATCCAGAAGGCATAGAGACCTACATTGGTGCCGGAAGCAAAGGCCGATTCAATAATCGCATCCTTGGAATAGTAACCGGCGAACCACGGCACTCCGGCAAGCGCCAGCGACCCGATCCACATCATCGCATAGGTGATTTTGATATGCTTCCACAGCCCGCCCATATTGCGCATGTCCTGCTCATCGGACACCGCATGGATGACGGAGCCCGCACCAAGAAACAGTAGCGCCTTGAAGAAAGCATGGGTAAAGAGATGGAAAATCGCAACCGGATAGGCGCCAACACCAATCGCAAAGAACATATAGCCGAGCTGAGAACAGGTCGAATAAGCAATCACCCGCTTGATATCATTCTGCACAAGGCCGACGGTTGCAGCGAAGAAAGCGGTGGAAGCCCCGATAACCGTTACGAACATCAACGCATCCGGCGAATATTCGAAAAGAGGCGAGCAACGGGCTACCATGAAAACGCCAGCCGTCACCATAGTCGCCGCATGAATAAGCGCGGAAACTGGCGTCGGGCCTTCCATGGCGTCCGGCAGCCAGGTATGCAGGCCGATCTGCGCCGACTTCCCCATCGCGCCGATGAACAGCAGCAGGCAAAGCGTCGTCAGGATATCAACCTGATAGCCGAGAAACTCAAAGCTCTGCCCGACCTGATCCGGCGCCGCAGCGAAAACCTCATCAAAGCTGACGGAATTGAAAACCAAATAGATCCCCATGATGCCGAGCGCAAAACCGAAATCCCCTACCCGGTTGACGACAAAGGCCTTGATCGCCGCCGCATTGGCGGTGGGCTTTTTAAACCAGAAACCGATCAGCAGGTAACTGGCAAGCCCAACTCCTTCCCAGCCAAAATAAAGCTGCACGAAGTTGTCGGAGGTGACCAGCATCAGCATCGCAAAGGTAAAGAGCGACAGATAGGACATAAACCGCGGCTTATCCGGGTCATGGGCCATATAGCCGATGGAATAGACATGAACGACCGCCGACACCGTATTCACCACGACGAGCATCACCGCCGTGAGGCTGTCAATGCGAAGGGCCCAGGACACATCGAAATCACCGGAATCAATCCAGGTCAGCAGCGGCACCATTTCCGTCGTCTGCAAAAACGCGATCTGGTAAAGCGAGACCCAGGAGAGAATGGCGGCGATCACCACGGCGCCACTCGTCACCAGCTGGCTGCCCCGATCCCCGATGGAGCGACCAAACAACCCGGCAATCAGGGCCGCGATCAATGGCAGGAAAACAATGAGGACGTACATCATGATTTTGTCTTAACCCTTCATGTGATGAATGTCCTCAACCGCGATCGTGCCCCGGTTTCGGAAGTAAACAACGAGAATGGCGAGCCCGATAGCCGCCTCACCGGCCGCCACCGTCAGGATGAACAGCGCGAATACCTGCCCGACAAGATTGCCGAGATAGGCGGAGAAGGCGACAAGATTGATATTGACGGCAAGCAGCATAAGCTCCACCGACATCAGGATCACGATGACATTCTTCCGGTTCAGGAAAATGCCGAAAATACCAAGGGTCAGCAAGATCGCCGACACTGTCAGGTAATGTGCAAGACCGATTTCCATAATTCCCCCTTACACGCCCTGTCCGGGCTCGACCTTGCGGACAGCCATTGAATCTTCGGGCCGGCGATAGACCTGCTTCGCAATATTCTGCTTGCGCACCCCGACGCGCTGACGATTGGTCAGGACAATTGCCCCGATCATCGCCACCAGCAGGATCATGCCGGCAATCTGGAACAGATAGGCATATTGCGTATAGATCACACGGCCAAGCTGCTCGGTATTGGTCAGGTCAGACGCAACAGGCGCCATTTCCGCACCGACCTTGATCGCATCGGGCGACAGGACCCAGCCACTGACCACCAGGATCAGCTCGATCAGCAGAATAATCCCGACAAGTCCGCCGATTGGCAGATATTGCAGGATACCCTGGCGATGTTCGGCAAAATTGATGTCCAGCA
>JBBDJF010000039.1:0-32104 GCA_040880045.1 Sneathiella sp. | reverse complement strand
GAACAGCCGACTGCGGGTGGACTGCTGCATATTCTCGTCACGCTGAACAGCCATATGTTCCTCCATCACGATTGGAGCCATATGATCCTTAACGCGGGCATGTTGCTGGCATTCGGTTCCATGGTGGAGCGGCGCTTTGGCGCGGTGCGATATCTTGTTCTCTATTTCCTTTCGGGGTGGCTCAGCGCCGTCGCCGAGTATTTTATTGCCTTACCGGAAGCCGATATTACGTTATATGGGGCGTCTGGCGCCGTTTTCGGAGCTATGGGCGCAACGACCATCATTCTCCTCCCCCGGTATGGATTGCGCGGCATGATGACCCTGATGGCGGTTTTGCTTGGGATCAATATTATCATTGGCGCGACGCCGCTCGGCACGTTGCTGGTCGGAGCGGGGGCAGAGATTGCCTGGATTGCGCATGTTGCGGGTTTCGTCGCCGGCTTCCTGATCGCCCTTTTCTATGTTGGCGGACACCCCTTGCGGCGATAACGTTCACGCCTTTGTTATTAAATGTGGCTGGCAGCTATTTCTGCTTCCTTTATCTTCTCATCGGAAAGACATAATTTTCAATTCGGTATGGGAGGCTTTTCAAGATGATGAAGCGTTGGATCAATTTTCAAGGAATTGCAGTTGCGTTTTTTGTAGCAGCCTTTTCCTTCGCGATGACGCAAACCGCTGCGGCGGAAAAACTGTACTACAGTACCCTGTTTGGAACGGCCGTTGATGGATATGACGTGGTCGCCTATTTCACGGAGGGTAAACCGGTTGAGGGCAGCAGTGACCATAGTGTTGAATGGAAGGGTGCCGAGTGGCATTTCGCAAATGCAGAGCATAAGAAGATGTTCGAAGCTAATCCCGAGAAATATGCCCCGCAATATGGCGGCTATTGCGCCTGGGCAGTGAGCCAGGGGTATGCCGCGTCAACAATCCCTGAAGCCTGGTCGATCGTCGATAGTAAGCTCTACCTCAATTATTCCAAGGGCGTGCAAACCACATGGGAGGAAGATATTCCCGGCAATATAAAACAGGCAAATAACAACTGGCCAGGGATTGAAAAGGATCTGGAATAAAAAAAGCACCTGGTTGCCGGGGAAGCGAGAACCAGGTGCTTTCAAAAGAAGCCGCATTACGCGGCTCTCTTGTCCAGGAAGAGTTATACCTGACGCCGCCAGATTGGAAGTTCTTCATCACTGGCAGGCTGATAGGTCACTGTCATTTCGTCAAAGGCTTTCAGCGAGTTTGCCACACCCTGGTCACCCCGGAGCTCAAACCCATTTATGCCGCAACGCTGCATATAGAATAGCTGATCATATAGAACATCGCCAGTCGCGCGGATTTCCCCCTCAAAGCCATATCGCTCTCGCAGGAGGCGCGCCTGACTGAAGGCCCTGCCGTCCGCCATTTTGGGAAATTCCAGCACGATCAGGTCAAGTCGCTCAAGATCGTTCTGAATGAGCGCAGGATCATCGGTGTTGCGAAGTGAAACACCGAGCCGACCATTGCGCGCAAGGAGGGTTTCGCGGGCCTTCAGCCATTCCTCAAGCGGTACATATATATCGCCTGAAGGTAGGGAGTCGCCATCTTCAAGCCCCGTGAACGGCATCCATTCATCGCTATCCGCTTTGCGATCCTTGATATAGTTATCCATAGAGTCTCTCCTTGAATGACGGCTGGCCGATCCGCCGATACGTCATCAGGAAGGTTTCCTCGGGGTCTTCGCGATTTTCCAAATAGACGGACAGCACCTTGCCAATCGCATCGACAATTTCATCCGCTTCGAACGCCGGGCCAATAATCTTGCCAATGGCGGCATCCTCACGGGCGCTACCGCCCAATGTCAACTGGTAAACTTCCGTCCCCTTCTTGTTGACGCCGAGAATGCCGATATTGGCGACATGATGATGTCCACAGGCATTTATGCAGCCTGAAATATTGATGCTAACATCCCCAAGATCATTGACAAAATCATAGTCATCAAAGCGTGCCGTAATGGCTTGTGAAATTGGAATTGAACGGGCGGTGGCCAGCGCGCAATAATCAAGCCCCGGACACGAAATTATGTCCGTCACATGATTATAGTTCGGCGTGGCAAGATCAAGAGCCACCAACTCTTCCCAAAGAGCAGGCAGATCTTTCAGCTTTACATCGGACAGAACAAGATTCTGCCTATGCGTCGTACGAATTTGGCCAAGGCTGTATTTATCCGCAAGGTCGGCAATCGCATCCATCTGGTCTGCTGTTACATCACCGGGAGGTTGATGCGCGGTTTTAAGCGATAGATATACAATGCGGTACCCCGGTTGCTTGTGCAGCTCGATATTTTTGTCGACCCAGCGGGCAAATGTTGTGTTGCTTAGCAGAAGGTTCTCAAACTCCCCATCACGATCCGGCAAGTCTTCGTAATCAGGATCATTGAAGAAGCCCTTTATCCAGGCTAAGTCCTCATCGCGGATATAAAGACCGCTCGCCTTGATCTTTTCCCACTCGGCTTCTACCAGTTCACGGAACTTCTCTTCCCCGGTTTCATGAACAAGGATTTTGATGCGGGCCTTATAAAGGTTGTCGCGTCGCCCGAGCTGGTTATAGACCCGTAAAATTGCTTCCAGATAAGTCAGCATATCCTGCTTCGGCAGAAATGGGCGGATAACCTTGCCAATCATCGGTGTCCGACCAAGGCCGCCACCGACAAAAACCTCAAAGCCGGTGTCGCCGTTTTCACCTTGCACCAGTCGAAGGCCTATATCATGCACCGCGACGGCGGCGCGATCATGGGTCGCGCCACTGACGGCGATCTTGAACTTGCGCGGCAGGAAGTTGAATTCAGGGTGAAAGGTTGACCATTGCCGGATTAGTTCGCAATAGGGGCGGGGATCCTCGATTTCATCGCGGGCTACACCGGCAAGCGGATCGGATGTTGTATTGCGGATGCAGTTGCCGCTCGTCTGGATGGCGTGCATTTCTACTTTAGCCAGATCATCGAGGATGTCCGGAACATCCTCGAGCTTCGGCCAGTTATACTGGATATTCTGCCGCGTGCTAAAATGGCCATAGCCCTTGTCATACTTGCGCGCAATATGGGCGAGTGTGCGCATCTGCTCAGATGACAACAGGCCATATGGGATGGCGACCCGCAGCATGTAGGCATGCAGCTGAAGATATAGCCCGTTGCGAAGGCGCTGATGCTTGAATTCATCTTCCGAGAGCTCGCCTTTAAGTCGGCGCTCGACCTGCCCGCGGAACTGGGCGACTCGCTCCAGCAGGAGCTGATGATCCTGCTCTGAATATTGATACATGGTAAACCTTGGTTTTAAGCGGCCTTGCGGCTCACACGCGCGGTGTCTTGCGGCAGGCTGATTGTCGGACCGTTTGCGCGAATTTGCTCGCGCTTTGTGGAGGCGACATAGCCCGTTTCCGTTTCAAGGACCTCTATCGCGTAAGGTGCGACAATAAGGTTTTCCTGCTCGGACTGCTCTGCTGCCAATTTCAGGGCATCAAGCTCCGCGTCAGTTCCTGCGGTCGCCTGACGTATGTCGGGGGTCCAGGAAGGGAGGCCATTCTCAAGTGACAGATACGCGACCAAACCTTCTTTTAAAAGGGACGCTGTGTAAACCTGCAATGCCATTGCTGCTCTCCTCATTAAAAGGCTCAACACAGGGTCGAGCGTGAGCCAATAACCTTATTTCTTATAAATGTAGATATTTATTTTAATATCGCAAGGAAAATGTGATTTAAAATTAAATAACAATAAATTTATGTTATATAGTCGCGTTCAATCCTGACCGACGCGTGAGATGGATACCGCACTCGGTTTTTGCTTTGCCGGCCCAGCGTCCTGATCTGGGATCGGCCCCTTCCGCTACCCTACTGGTGCACGGCATGCAGCCAATGGACTTGAACCCATCTGCTACAAGGGGATGAGGCGGCAGATTTTTAGCCAGGAATGCCTGTTTGATATCGCTGCTTGTCCAGTCCGCAAGGGGATTGATCTTGATAAAATCCGTGTCCGCCTCAATTGCTGAAAGCCCGGATCGGGTCGCAGACTGAAAATTCTTCCGGCCGGTAATCCAGGCTATATATCCCAGATTTCCCATTTTATTCATGACTTTATCAAGCGGTTCTACTTTCCGGATATGGCAGCATTTATCGGGGTCTTCGTTGAACAGCATATCATCGGGATCAAGGCGCAGCAGAACGCCGTTATCCGGGCTGATGATACGCACGTCTTCAAGACCGAGGTGATCTGTCAGGATCTTTTGATACCGTAACGTTTCCCCGAACAGACGGCGGGTATCAAGGAAGATAACCGGTATAGTCGGTTCAACCTCTGCGACCATGTCCAGCAGCACCGCTGATTCTGCACCGAACGAAGATGAGAGCATTATCTTCCCGCCAAGTTCGTTGGCTACCAGCGCTTCGAGCAATGCAGCGCCGGAAAGATGGCCATAGAGGCCACGAAGCCGCGCGGCTTCTGATTCGAAGCAAAACTGGGTTGTGGAATTGGTCATTCTCTTTCCAATCAATTTTATATTCTCAACATAGTTATGGGGCATATATTTAAATATCAAGATAAAAAGTATTAAAAATATATATACAATTAATTATTGTAAAATATAAAATGGCTCAATATGATTGATTGTCGGCGCTATATTGCCCAGACTAGAGAGAGGAGGGATGATGCGCATTCTCGGTCTGGCAGGTGGGGCGATCTTTGGGATATGTGTCCTGGCTCAGGCGGAGGCACCTGTCCCAGGTTATATCATGCAAAAGTTAGAAAGCGGTCGTATTGTAACGACAGAAAATGCCAGCATTTCGATATATGGCGTACGTCTTGTTGACGAGAATGAGGATGCCGCGATTTATCGTAAGGCCAGAGAGTTTATTCTTGATTCGCTGCAAGGGCAGCCATTTCATCTGGAAACAAATGAATTTGGCAAAACCGGCTCACTTCAGAACCGCTATGGAGATTTGCAAGGCCGGATTATGACGGCGGATGGCCAGTGGCTTCAGGAAATATTGATTGCCGAGGGATATGGCTGGTGGAGCGCCCCCCCGAATTTCCCCCCGGTTTTTCGTCAACGCCTTGTTATGGCGGAAAAGCAGGCTGCCGAACAAAGGCTAGGGCTGTGGCAGGAGTTCTCCGTCATTGATGCAAATCGACCACCAGAGCGATATTGGAATGGCCAGTTCATAATTGCGAAGGGCCTCGTTCGGGACGTTTATCGAAGTTCCAATGCGACCTATCTTAACTTCGGGGAGGACTGGCAAAATGACTTTACGGCAGCCATCCCCTCGTCTTCGCGGAAAAAATTTGAACGTGGGGACTGGAAGTTGGCAGACCTGAAGAGTAAATCAGTTACTGTGAGGGGGTTCGTACGCTTTTACAACGGCCCTTATTTGGAACTTGAATTTCCTGAACAGCTGGAAATCGAAGAAATCGTAGGTGAAGGATAGCAACAAGTGAAGAAATGCGCTCTCCACAATCGCAGGCTGCCTTTGCGGCTCCTCCTTATTCCCGTGATTGCTCTCGGTTTGCTACCGATGAGCAAGCCGGCAAATGCAGACCTGCTGGATAACCTGTTTTCGGTTTTCCAGCCGGACGACGATCAGAAAATTGGCGCGGAGCAACATGAGCGCGTCGTTGCGCAGTATGGCGGCGAATATATTCAGGAAGGGCTGAATGACTATATTCTTGATATCGGTCTGCGCCTTGCTTTTGTCTCGGAAATGCGGGAACTGCCCTGGCGCTTCACTATTTTGAATTCACCGGTCGTCAACGCCTTTGCGCTTCCGGGCGGTTATGTATACATCACCCGCGGTTTGCTGACCCTCGCCACAAACGAAGCCGAGGTCGCTGGGGTGCTGGCCCATGAAATAGGCCATGTTACAGCCCGACATGGTGCCGCCCGTCAGTCCCGTGCAACAGGGATTGGCTTGTTAGGCGTGCTTGCGGGCGTGCTGACTGGCAGTTCCGTCGTCCATGAACTGGGGCAACAGCTGGGCGGACTTTATGTGGCCGGCTATTCCCGGGATCAGGAGTATGAGGCTGATCAGCTCGGGGTGAAATATCTGGGCATGGCAGGCTACCCGCGTGAAGCAATGGCCGATTTCCTTACTCGGATGGATGCGCAGACCGAATATATGGCGAAGCTAACGGGTAATTCTGCTGGCGGCAGCTTCGATTTCTTTGCCTCCCATCCCCAGACGGGAGATCGCATTGAACGGGCTGCAGCATCCGCGTCTGAGAAGGCGGATAACCTTGATCGTGAATATGAAAAGAGCCGTTATCTCGCGGCAATTGACGGCATGCTTTATGGGGACGATCCGAAAGAGGGGATTATCCGGGGCCGCGAATTTCTGCACCCTGTCCTGAGGTTCAAATTTTTGGCGCCGGAGGGGTTCCAGCTCATTAACTCTGCCCGTGCCGTCTATGCGATTGATGGAGATGGGAGTCAGATGGTCTTTGACCTGGGCAAGCAAAAGAACCCGGGCCAATCGATGGCAAATTACCTGCAGCGGGAGTGGCTTGCGAAGCTGAATGTCCCCAGCATTTCATCAATAGAGGTTGGGGGCGCCCCGGCCGCTGTAACCCGTCTTGCGCTGGATCAGAATGGGACGACCGTATATCTGACGGCGGCGGTTATTGACTTCGGAGAAGGCCGCGTTGCGCGTTTCGCCTATCAAAGCACGAAATCAGATAGTAGCCTTAAGGAAAAATTCACTCGGAGCTTTCAGAGCTTCCAACCGATCAGTGCTGCAGAAGCGGCCGCCATAAAGCCAGCCCGGTTGGTGATCGATACGGTGACACAGGACGATGATCTCTCGTCTATTCTGTCTGAAATGGCTGATGTTGCGACGGATAAGAAAGCGTTGTTCATATTGATTAATCCGGCTTTTGAGGATGGGGTTCCCCCGACCGGGCAGCAATACAAGAACGTAAAGTTTGGCAGCTAGCCCATATATAATTACGTTGTGATGCTGATCTGATCCACGATTTTGCCATCAAGGTTGAAGCAGGCGGCTTCCAACGTACCGCCGAAGCCCGAGCCCCCGTCCAGCGTAACCGTATAGGGCTTGACTGTGACGCCGCCATGTTGCTTTTCAAACCCGCGAATGACCTTCCGGAATCCAGAGTAGGGTGTTTTAATATCGTTGAAATGGCGGTTACCCCACCAGAAGCTGTCATTTTGCTCGATTACGGGCTGGTTGGGGTCAATTCCGGTATGAACAAAAAGCAGTTCACCACCTTCCGTAAAGGCCGCCCGACGGAGGGCAATGAAGATATCGTTATGTCCGGGTTGTTCTCTGATCTTCTCGCGAAGGCGGTTTGTCCATTTGGTTGTTGCAAGGGTGCCTTCGCGAATATAGCGTCGCGTCTCCTCTTCTGATTCGCCATATGCCTCAAGTGTATGACCGATGTCATTTTCCACCATCCAGTTAAAGACGTCGGTTGGTTGCGATGCAAGTTGGAGCTGGAGAAGGCTACGCAGGATTTCCTCCTGCGCGCCGCGTAGAAAGACAATATCCTCTGGTATCATGCCGGGCAGGCAGAGCCGGTTAATGCGGAACGACAGAAGCTCGTCAAGGACTGCCTTGATGCCTGATCCACGGCCGAGGTAGTTTCCAAGATATACAAGACGGTCGCCATGCTCCCATCGGCGGGAGATTTCATCATGTACGGTTACAAGCGCCGCCGCTTCCCCATGGATTGAGGCAACAGCCCAGACGCGTCTGGCAGCACTGAGGCAACCAAATTTTTCTTTGTAACTACTTGATTTCATAGTTGCTCACAATGAAACCTTGTGGGGACGTTGGCAAGCCTTCCAGATGATTTTCGTCAAATTAATATAAAAAAGGCCCGGAATTTCTTCCGGGCCCTGATTTGTTCTGCTTTTACTGAATGTCAGGCGACTTTCAGGACTTTCTGAACTTTCTCAGTGGCGGCGTCGGCCTCAATCTGTTCGACAACAGCAAGCTCACGGGAGAGCCGTACCAACGCCGCTTCATATATCTGGCGCTCGCTGTATGACTGATCCGGCTGATCGTCATTACGATGCAGGTCGCGAACAACCTCGGCTATCTGAACCGGATCACCGGAGTTGATTTTTGCTTCATATTCCTGGGCCCGACGGCTCCACATCGTGCGCTTGATGCGTGCGCGTCCTTTGAGTGTGTCGAGTGCGGACTTCATCTTCTTCGGTGAAGACAGGGCGCGCATGCCGACATTTTTGGCTTGCTTGACCGGGACACGAAGCGTCATTTTCTCATGGGCAAAATCGACCACATATAATGTCAGGGCCATGCCTGAAATTTCCTGCTCTTCTATGCTGATAACCTGTCCAACACCATGAGTTGGATAGACCACATGATCAAGCGGTGCGAAATCCATTTCTTTTGTCATTTAAGTCCTTCTCATCAAACGCGGGTATTCCCGAATTCCTGTGATGGCGCAAAAAAAAGCAGCTGCATTTACAGCGCTGCAGATCTTTACGAAATCCATCAAAAAATAGGCCAAGCCATATTTGGTGCAAACAGCTGTATATGCCATTTGCACACCACTCCTACCATAACAAACCTAAAGCATGGCAGAACCATAGCATAATTTTAGGCTAAAAGCTAATAATGTTATTTAAATTCTGCGAATTTCGCGCATTTCAGTAGTGTAATAACAGGAAACTATTCCTGTCCACCAGGCTTCGCGCTGAACTCATCCGGATATTTATTGGGCTTGTCCTGCCATTCCTCGGCATCTGCAGGCTGTTCGCCTTTTTGCGTAATATTCGGCCATACTTCCGAGTATTCGCGATTAAGCTCCAAAAATTTCTCGGCAACTTCTTCCGTATCGGGAAGAATTGCCTCGGCCGGGCACTCCGGTTCGCATACACCGCAGTCGATACATTCATCGGGATGTATCACCAGCATGTTCTCGCCTTCATAGAAGCAGTCGACAGGGCAGACTTCTACGCAGTCCATAAATTTGCAGCGGATGCAATTTTCGGTAACAACGTAGGTCATTTATTTTCTCCAGTCAGTTCGTGGAAGCAACAAAAACAAAAGACGTAGGTGTCTTTCCTAACGGATTATCGCTAATAACGGGGAAAAACAACCCTAAAAGCAGTCAGCATCGGAAAAATCAGTCTTCCGTAATACCGAGACGCGCAATAACCCTTTTCCGGGCAGTGCCGCTATCCCGATCACTTACATAGATCAGGCCAGCAATACGACGGACGAGGTTGGCTTCGTACTTGCTGAGAACTCCGTCAGCATAGGCAACTTCCCATAACATCTCAATCATTTGCACTCTGGTCTCGATGGGGAAGCTGTCCTTTACGGCGCGGGTAAAGTAAAAAAGCTGTTCTGATTCCGCATGCGCTTCTTCTGCGTGGGCAACAAGCTCCCGTGCTTCTGCATCTGAGATCTTGTAATGCCGAACCATCACGTCGACGATCGCGTCGCGCTCGACATCCTTGAAGTCATCGTCCGACAGCGCCGCCTCAATCAGGAGGGCTGCTGTCGCGATATGCGCCTCATCCTGGGTTGTCGGCGCAACCGTATTATCTTCAGAGAGCAGCGATTTTAAAAAGGAAATCATGTATTAGCCTCGGAACGATTCTTGTGCCCTGCTCCTCATATCCGGCCATGGCACTGTTTGAATTTCTTGCCTGATCCGCAAGGGCAGGGCGCGTTACGCCGGACCTTGCCCCAGTTATCCGCGTTATTACCGTCCGTATTGATGTCGGGGGCGTCAAGCTCATTCTCTCCGGTAACCGGGTCAATATGGGTGGCCGTCATTTCCTGTTCGTCCGGTTCTGGACGTTTCAGCTGTTCTGCAGGATTTTGAAGCTGGACATGCGAGAGATAAGTCGTCACCGTTTCGCGCAGTTGGTTCAGCATCATCTCGAACATGTTGAACGCTTCGCTCTTATATTCATTGAGCGGGTCTTTCTGGGCATAGGCACGAAGTGAAACGCCCTGGCGCAGCTGATCCAGTTGCAGAAGATGTTCCTTCCAGGCCTGGTCGAGTATTTGCAGCAGGATGCTTTTCTCAACCATGCGCATAACGTCAGGTCCGTAACGAACGGCTTTTTCCGCCATTTTGCGATTCGCGTTATCCTTCAGGCGTTCACGGATTTCCTCATCGGCAATCCCTTCCTCATTCGCCCATTCATCAATGGGAAGTTCAAGTGCGAGCATACGCGCCGCCGCCAGCCTCAATCCCTCCACATCCCATTGCTCAGGATAGGCCTTGGGTGGAATATGCGTGGCCACCAGATCGTCGATCACTTCTTCGCGCATTGTGGTGACGGTCTCGGAGACATCCTGAGTGTCCATCAACTCGATCCGTTGCTCATAAATGACCTTGCGCTGGTCGTTCATGACATCGTCAAATTTCAGAAGGTTTTTACGGATATCGTAGTTACGGGCTTCGACCTTCTGCTGTGCTTTTTCCAGGGCCTTGTTGATCCAGGGGTGAACAATTGCCTCCCCTTCTTCAAGGCCGAGCTTGCGGAGCATGCCGTCCATCCGCTCGGAACCGAAAATGCGCATCAGGTCATCTTGAAGCGAAAGGAAGAAACGTGACGTGCCGGGATCTCCCTGCCGACCGGAACGGCCACGAAGCTGATTATCGATACGACGGGATTCATGCCGTTCTGTCCCGATCACGAAAAGGCCGCCAGCTTCGAGCACCTGCTTACGCTGTTCGGCGATTTCGGCTTTGATCTCGGCGGTTACTTTGGCGATTTCCGCCTCATCCGTCATATCGTCCGTTTTCGCGGCAATCATCATTTCCTCATTGCCGCCGAGCTTGATGTCCGTTCCTCGCCCGGCCATGTTGGTGGCGATCGTCACCGCGTTGACGCGCCCGGCCTGGCTGATGATTTCGGCCTCCTGCTCATGATAACGGGCATTCAGGACTTTGTGGGGAACCTTCTTCTGTTTTAGAAGGCCCGACAGCATTTCGGATTTTTCAATCGAAACAGTGCCAACAAGGACCGGTTGGCCCCGCTTCAGGCAATCTTCTATGGTGATGACGATCGCGTTATATTTTTCTTCTGCTGTACGATAAACCTCGTCATCGGCATCGACACGCGCCACCGGCACATTCGTCGGGATTTCAATGACTTCCAAGCCGTAAATCTCATGAAACTCATCCGCCTCTGTCGAGGCGGTGCCGGTCATGCCGGACAGTTTGTCATACAGCCGAAAATAATTCTGGAAGGTGATGGACGCCAAAGTCTGGTTCTCCGGCTGGATCGTGACTTTTTCCTTTGCTTCAAGGGCCTGATGCAATCCTTCGGAATAACGGCGCCCTTCCATCATGCGTCCGGTGAATTCGTCAATGATGATCACCTTGTCATCCTTGACGATATAGTCCTTGTCTTTTTCAAAAAGCTTATGTGCGCGGAGTGCCTGATTAAGGTGATGAACAATCGCCACATTCTCCACATCATAGAGGTTGTCGCCCTTCAGCAGCCCAGCCTCGTCAAGCACGCGCTCAATATCCTCGGAGCCATCTTCCGAAAAGCCTACGGTTTTGGTCTTTTCATCAACCTCATAGTCATCTTCCCTGAGGTTCGGGATCAGGGCGTCAATGGCAAGGTAAAGGTCGGACGAATCTTCCGCCGGGCCAGAAATAATCAGAGGTGTCCGGGCTTCGTCGATCAGGATACTGTCTACTTCGTCGACGATTGCATAATGAAAGTCCCGCTGTACCATTGCTGATCTTTCGTACTTCATATTATCGCGAAGATAATCGAACCCGAATTCGTTATTCGTGCCATAGGTGATGTCCGCTTTATAGGCGGCGGCGCGTTCCTGCTCACTGATACCGTGAACAATACACCCGACCGAAAGGCCCAGCATCGCAAAGACCTGGCCCATCCATTGTGAATCGCGCTTGGCAAGATAATCGTTCACTGTCACAACATGCACGCCCTTGCCGGTCAGGGCATTGAGATAGGCGGGCAGGGTGGAGACGAGGGTTTTACCCTCACCGGTCTTCATTTCCGTAATCTTGCCCTGATGAAGGACGATACCGCCAAGGAGCTGAACGTCGTAGTGACGCTCTCCCAGCGCTCGGGAGGCGGCCTCTCTCACACACGCAAAGGCTTCGGGCAGGAGGTCATCAAGAGTAGATCCCGCCGCAAGGCGATCCTTGAATTCCTGGGTCTTTGCCAACAGTTCGCTGTCGGATAACGGCTTGATCTTGTCTTCAAACGCATTGATTTCGTCTATTTTCGTTCGAACAAGCTTAAGCGCCCTGTCATTCGGCGATCCGAATAACTTCTTGGCAAAGGAACCGAACATATCTGACTAAACTCCAGTCATGGGTTTGCTTTTTTCTGGGTACGCGATTTTGCGCGCAGAGGTGATATCCTAAATAGTCTCACTTTGCGGGAAAAACCACCTTAATAAATATTCAGACAGATAAGGGGCAAGCGCAGTCATGTCAATCTATCCGGCAAGGAAGGCGTAAAAAGGCGCCGGATTTTATGGCGAAAATATGGAAAAAACCGACTCCAAAGGATCAAAGGTTGTTATGAGGCGAAATATTACTATATTCGCTTGAACTCTTCGCCTGGAGGGGGGCGGTCTTGTCGCTCTCAAATGCGGACAAAATAAACTGGGATTCTAATATTATGAAATCATTGCATTATTTAGCTCTGGCGGTGGTTGCCGCGCTCTGTCTGTACATCGGTTACTATGTCGGCACGCAAAGTGGTTCGATACCAGGGTTGGATATGGTTGCCTCGGACGAGATGAAGATGGAAGAAGCAACGACACCCGAGGTCTCCGACAGTGAAGTTCTGGCAACTGTGAACGGCGAAAATATTACTGAGGCGGATATCGAGACTCTCTATGGTTCCCTGCCGCAGCAGTATCGTCAGGCGCCATTGGCCATGATCAAGGAGCAGTTGTTGCAGCAGATGATCAGCATGGAAGTCATCTCGCAGGCTGCCACAGCTGAAAATCTGGGCGATAGCCCGGAATTCAAGGATCGTCTCGACGCTGTGAGGACGCAGTTGATGCAGGAATTGTATATCAAATCCAAGATGGATGAATTGGTTACGGAAGAACTCCTGAAAGAAGAGTATGAAAAGAGTATCGCCGGATTTACTCCTGAAGAGGAACTCCACGCGCGGCATATCCTTCTCAAGACCGAACAAGAGGCCAATGACATAATCAAGCTGCTTGATGACGGGGGAGATTTTGCGGAGCTTGCTAAAGAATACTCAACCGGTCCCTCTGGTCCGAATGGGGGCGATCTTGGTTACTTTGCAAAAGGGAGCATGGTGCCGGAGTTTGCTGATGTCGCCTTCGCATTGGAGAACGGTGAGTATACTAAAACTCCCGTAAAAACCCAGTTTGGCTATCATGTTATCAAGGCTGAAGACAAACGCAATACGGAGCCTCCGACCTTTGAGGAGAAAAAGCCGGAGCTTCGTTCGACGGTGAGTAACTCTGTGATTGACAAGTTGATCGAGGAGTTGAAGGCGGATGCCTCAATTGTCCTGATGACACCGGCCGAAGACGAAAAGGCTGAAGGAGCCGCGAAAGAAGGCGCTGATGCGGTTGAAGAGAATAAGGAAGGCGACAAAAAGGAATAGAATTCTTTTCTGGTGTTTTGCCTGAATACGAAGGCCCGGATCTTTCCGGGCCTTTTTTGCTGCCGGGAAAGAAGGTGTTAGGTGTTCGTCGCCGGGATCCATGGAATTTCGGTGATCTCAACACCTTCTTCGCTTAACTCCCGGCTTTCCTCCGCCGTTGCTTCCCCATAAATACCGTGCTTTTCAACTTCGCCGTAGTGGATTTTGCGCGCTTCTTCTGCAAACTGGTTTCCCACATAATCGCAATTTTCTTCAACAGATTTACGAAGCTGCCGAAGGGCAGACATAACCATAGCGGCCTGGGTTACCTCTTGCTTCGCCGCATCGTCTCGTTGTGCGGTCGTCATTGCCCCTTTGCGCGGGACGGACGGAGCCATCGGCGCCTTGGTCACAGCTGTTGATCCGCAAACGGCGCAGATAATGTCACCGGCGCCTGCTTGCTCGTCATATGTGGCGCTGTTTTTGAACCATGCCTCAAATACATGGGCATTTTCGCACTTAAGATCGTATTTTATCATCTGCACAAAATGGTAAATAGTTGAAAATACCGTCGAATAAGAAATAATCTTTTTCCAGTCAAACACAAGTCCTTAATAGGCAGAAGCAAGGCAGCGGCATGCGCCCCATATCACCATGGATTGATAAATACGCAGGACTTATCCCAAAGGACCAGCCGGTCCTTGATGTGGCGTGCGGCAGCGGACGACACAGCCTGTTCTTGCTGGAACAAGGGTTTGAGGTTATCGCTGTTGATATTGATATAACGGCGATTGCGCCAAACAGCGGGCGAACCGGCCTGTCGATAATCCAGGCTGATCTTGAGGGAGCTCCATGGCTTTTCACGCCGGCGAGTGTCGGCGGTATTGTCGTCGTAAACTACCTTTGGCGTTCCTTGATTTCACATTTATGTGACACCCTCGCACCGGGAGGTGTTTTGCTCTATGACACCTTCGCCCAAGGGAACGAAAAATATGGGCGCCCCCGGAACCCGGATTTTTTACTTGCGCGAGGGGAGCTTTCAGACTTGTTAAGCGGAACCTTCGATATCCTTGATTTTTTTGATGGCCATACGGAAAATCCCGTACCGGCGTGCCGTCAATCTATTGCCGCCAGAAAACCTCTCTGAACAGGGAGCGTTATTCAGCCGCGTCGGAAACCGACTCAGGCGCTTGCAGGGTGAAGTCTACGATATTGCTTAAATTCGGGATTTGGCGGCGACGTTTTTCAACATCTGCCAGATCAATTTTTGCCGTAATAAATCCGGGTTCCTCGCCTCCATCCGCGAGAACTTCACCCCAGGGATCAATAATCAGTGAATGGCCATAGGTGCGCCTTTTCTCTGAATGCTGTCCACATTGTGCCGGCGCAATGACGAAAGCACCATTTTCAATCGCACGGGCCCGCAGCAGGACATGCCAGTGAGCCTGACCCGTAGTTGCCGTAAAAGCGGCTGGGACCGTAAGGACTTTCGCGCCTGCCAAGGCCAGTTGCTGGTAAAGATGAGCAAAGCGAACATCATAGCAAACTGAAAGACCGAATATCCCCCAGGCTGTCTCCACGATCTGCGCTGTATTCCCGGGCGCATAGGCGCGACTTTCCTTGTGGTTTTCGCCGTTGCTGAGTTCCACATCGAACATATGAATCTTGTCGTACTGCGTTGCGATACCGCCATCGGGACGGATTAGGAACGACCGGTTTGCGAGGCGGTCATCGTCCGGCTTCTTGATGACAAGTGACCCGGCCAAAATCCATTTGCCTGTTTCCTCCGCAAGCGCACGGAAGGATTTCAAGGTGATGTCATCCTCCTGATATTGTGCCTTGGCGTGGGCCTCAGTCTTGTTCGGTTCCAGCATGTTGGTTACTTCCGGCGTCGCGATAAAGTCGGCACCGGCACTTGCCGACTCACGGATCAGGGCCGTTGCAGTTTTTAGATTTTCCTGAACATCGCCCGTGCTCGTCATTTGCACGCATCCAGCGGTAAATGAAGTCATTTTATCCTCCTCTCGGGATTAGCTGATTCCCAGAATCTGATCCAGAGTTCCTTTCGAATCCAGCATGTGGATCATGTCGCTGTCGCCGATATGCTGGCCATCGATAAAAATCTGCGGGACGGTATAGGCTCCATTGGCACGGTGTGTCATTTCTTCACGAAGTTCGCCGTCCACTGTCACGTCTATTTCGACGTATTCGACGCCTTTACTGTTCAGCAGCTTTTTTGCGCGCGAACAAAAGGGGCAGAACATCGTCGTGTATATTTCTATTTTTTCCATTGGTTACTTCTTACTGTCATAGGTAACTACCTGTCTGGCTATATCATATAGTGGTGTTTGCGGCGCGAACAACGCGGCTAAAGGTCAGAATGTCAACATTCAGTGCTCCGGCACCCAACAGGCACTTACTGCAAGCCTCCACCGTGGCACCGGTTGTCAAAACATCGTCGATCAATAAAACCCGGGCTCCTTCCAGGAGCATTCCACGTGCTGGATTCACGTCAAAAGCGCCGCGGACATTGCGAAATCTGGCCCGTGCGCTCAATCCACCTTGCGTTCGGGTTTGGCGCTTTCGTGTGATGAGGTCAAGGATAGCGGGCTTTCCGCTTAGCTTCGACAGCTCCCCAGCGAGCATTGCCGACTGATTGTAGCGTCGCCGGATCAACCGTTGTCGATGTAGGGGAACAGGGCAGATAACATCGCAATCCTCAATCAGGCTCATTCCGGCGCGATACATCCATTGTGCAAATGTCGGGGCCCGGTTTGTCTGATCCGAATGTTTATAGCCAAGGATCATATCCCGGCTCGCCTCGTCATACTTAAGGACAGCGCGGGCCTTTGAATAGGCCGGGGGGCGCTTGAGACAAGCAGCGCAGATCATGCCATCTCCCGCATAATATTCAAACGGATATCCGCAGATATCGCAGAACGGCGCAGATATATAGGTCATTTCAGGCCAGCATCGGCCGCAAAGATTGCCCGGCGCATCGATCGGTTCGGCACAATTCACGCAGCCCGGCGGAAATACGGCATCGAGTACCGTCTTTTGCATCTGATTAATGAACTGGCTGACTGACATGGACATGGCGAAAAACTATAGGCCAATTGCGGTTGAAAACATATCTCAAAAAGCGGGCGGGCAGTGCAAATATGGTCTGTAATTGTGCCGCCGACGGGAAAATGCCATAAGGGCAAAATGAGAAAAGCAACTTCGTTAATAGATCCTGATCATATTTTGTTTGACCGCAGAGTAGTGGCGGATCATCGGCGCCGCGCAAGCCAACTTGACTGGCCGCGGCACCGGTTTCTGTTTGAGGAGGTGGCGGTGCGGCTGGCGGAACGGCTGCTCGATATCAACCATGACTTTGATATTGCCCTCGACCTTGG
Source organism: Sneathiella sp. (assembly GCA_040880045.1). Taxonomy (GTDB): domain Bacteria; phylum Pseudomonadota; class Alphaproteobacteria; order Sneathiellales; family Sneathiellaceae; genus Sneathiella. Next base: position 15,120 of record JBBDJF010000039.1, on the reverse strand, counting down.
CGGGAGAGGGGGGGCGTTCGGGAAGCAGGTGATATCCATGAATAAGGCGCAGCAGGTTATTCGTACGGATATATGTGATGCAATGCTGCGTGACGCGAAAGGTGCGAGCGTCGTTCTGGACGAGGAGTTTTTACCTTTTAAGCCGGATACTTTTGATCTTGTGGGAAGTGTGCTTGCCTTGCACTGGACGAATGACTTTCCGGGCGCCCTTACCCAGATACGGAAAATACTGCGGCCCAACGGTTTGTTTCTGGGCGCCCTTTTTGGCATTGGCAGTTTGCAGGAACTGAAATCCTGCCTTGTTGAGGCTGAATCGGAAATCAAGGGTGGTGTTAGCCCGCGTATCTCTCCCTTCACGGAAGTTCGGGATGCGGGGGCATTGCTGCAAAGGGCGGGCCTAGCTCTGCCGGTGACAGATACGGAAATGATTACGCTGAAGTACGAACATCCGTTCGCCCTCATGCATGAGCTGCGGGGAATGGGGGAGACAAATGCCCTCGTGGCGCGGCAAAAAAACTTTACGGGCCGTAAAGTTCTGTTGCGGACGGCGGAACTCTATCTGGATCGCTATGCGGATGAGGACGGGCGCGTTCCTGCCACATTCCAGGTAATCTATATGACCGGCTGGGCCCCCCATGACAGTCAGCAAAAGCCGTTGGCCCGTGGCAGCGCGCGTCATAGTATGAGCGATTTTCTCGAAAAATGACGGCTTTTGTGACACGGGACTTCGTAAGGAATATCGGGATGTTAATCGATAAAAGGCTGTGAAGGGTACAGCAGAAACTGGAATAATAACTGCATATTAAAATAAAAGTAGTTGATCTGAAGTGCTTTTTGGTTTGTAATTTCTAATGTAGACTTGATGAATGTCGGGGCATCTGGTGCCTGCCTTGATTTCAAGCTCAAGATATTGAGATATAGTTTACGTAGGCCGGTCTTTGGATGAGGAGAAAGTCCAAATACCGGCCTTTTTAGTTTAGAAAGTCTTTGCCGTAGGTTTTTCTACTACAGCAAATCCCGAAGCATGGCGATCAGAGGCACGTCGGCCGGTGGCATCTCAAAACCTCCAAGTCGCGCGGCACGCACCCATTTGAGGGTTTGGCCCTCATTCGGGCGTGGAATCCCGTTCCAACGACGACAGACATAAAGTGGCATCAATAGGTGGAATTTTTCGTATGTATGGCTCGCAAAGGTAAATGGTGCAAGGCAGGCTTCCGTTACATCAATAGCGAGTTCTTCTTTCAGTTCCCGGATGAGCGCCGATTCAGGCGTCTCCCCCGTTTCAACCTTACCGCCAGGAAACTCCCACAGTCCGGCCATACTTTTCCCTTCCGGACGCTGGGCGATTAGAACGCGGTTCTCGTCATCAACGAGCGCGACAGCGGCAACAAGTACAGTTGGAAAAGATGTCATCGGATGCTAGCTTCTGTAATCGGCATTGATCTCGATATAGCCATGTGTCAGGTCGCAGGTCCATGCGAATGCGGACCCGCTGCCGATTGCGACATCGACCTCAATCAAGATTTCCTTGTCCTGCATATGCGGCATGACATCTGCTTCGCGATAGGAGGTGGCCCTAGTGCCATTTTCGGCGACCAATATACCCCCTATCCGGAGACTCATTTTATCCCGATCGGCTTTTTCGCCGGATTTGCCGACGGCCATGACGATCCGGCCCCAGTTGGCGTCCTCTCCGGCAATCGCAGTTTTCACGAGTGGGGAGTTGGCGATGGCAAGCGCAATTGTTTTGGCGGATGCATCGCTTGCCGCACCGCTGACCTTGACCGTGATGAATTTGCTTGCACCTTCGCCGTCACGGGCAACCTGTTGCGCAAGGTCCGTCATGATCTCTAACAGCGCGCGTTTAAAATCTTCGAGAAGAGGATCTGCCGTTTGCTTTGGAGAATCATTTTCAGCAAGACCCGTTGCGAAAAGAAGAACTGTGTCGCTGGTGGATGTATCGGAATCCACAGTAACACAATTAAAGCTTTTCTCATTCGCCTCTTGCAGCAATTTCTGCAGGATATCGGTAGGGATGGCCGCATCAGTAAACAGGAACGCGAGCATCGTTGCCATATCCGGGGCGATCATCCCGGATCCCTTTGCAAATCCGGCGAATGTGATTTCTTTATCCCCGATTTTGGCCCGGGAAACGGCACCCTTGGCGAAGGTATCGGTTGTCAGGATGGTATTCGCCGCGGCTTTGCCGCCTGCTGATGACAAGTCTTCTGCAAGGCGAGGAAGAAGGTTAGTGATTTTCTCCGTCGGGACGGGGTCGCCAATCACGCCGGTGGAGGCAATATAAATATGTTCCGGGCGAGCATTGAGGAGTTGCGCCGCCGCCTCAGCCGTTTCTTCAACTGTTTTCCGTCCTGCTGCACCGGTAAAGACATTAGCGATCCCGGCATTGACGACAAGGCCTCGCGCAATACCTTTGGGCAGAATTTCGCGGTCCCAGTCAACGGGAGCGCCTGGCATGGAGTTTTTGGTAAAAACCCCGGCGATGGTTGTCTTGTCGGAGAATTCAGCCAGCATTACATCGTCACGGCCTTTATAGCGCATACCCGAGTTGCCGGAGGCAAATCGGACGCCCGCGATTTCCGGGAAATCGGGAAAGGCAGCTGGGGCGAGCGGTGACGGTTTCAGTGACATGGCAGTTCTCTCAAGGTTTATAGGCATGCCCAATAGGGAAATACGCCTTGCTTCGGTCAATTCGGATTCAGAAAGGTTATGCGGGATTCGTTGCGGCAAGCATATAATTGATGCTGAGATCCTTGCTGATATGCCATCGATCTTCAAACGGGTTATAGGTTGCCCCGGAGACATCACGAACCATGAGACCGTTGTTGCGCACAAGCCTGGCAACCTCAGAAGGCTTCAGGAATTTCTTCCAGCTATGGGTTCCCTTGGGAAGCCAGCGAAGGACATATTCCGCCCCGACAATGGCAAAGGCGAAGCTTTTGGCGGTTCGATTCAGCGTTGCCACAAACATGATTCCGCCGGGTTTGAGCAGGGTGGCGCAAGCCTCAACAAAGCCTTCAATGTCGGCGACATGCTCGATCACTTCCATGTTCAGGATAACATCGAATTTTTCTCCCGATGCGGCAAGGTCCTCGGCCGTTGTATAGCGATAATCAATATCCAGTCCGGATTTTTCAGCATGGAGCGCGGCTATCTGAATATTTTTCTGTGATGCGTCCGCCGCAGTCACCTCTGCCCCAAGTCGTGCCATCGGTTCCGAAAGCAAGCCGCCACCGCACCCAATATCAAGAAACTTCAATCCGGCAAAGGGTTTCAGCTTGACCATCGCATTATCTGTTTGCAGACCAAAATGAGAAATAACCATGTCGCGAACATAGCCAATTCGAATCGGATTGAACTTATGCAGCGGCTTGAATTTGCCGTTCTCGTCCCACCACTCATCGGCCATGGCTTCGAAATTGGCAATTTCGCCGGGATCTACTGATGTCGCCTTCGCTGCATCATTCATGATTGCCTCTTTATCGGACGCCATAAAAAAGTCAGCCTTATTGTATTAAATTCGCCGTGGAGCTTGCCCCGCAGGCCTTGTTAAGTATATGTATACGCTCCTTTGGAGCCAAAGGGCAATTGTGACTATATACATCAATTTTTGAACCCTTGCCATGGGGTAAGGGGAGAGGTAATGCGGCCATGGCGCGGCTGGTAATGAAATTCGGGGGTACCTCGGTCGGCACGGTGGAGCGGATCAAGAATGTCGCCCTGAAAGTAAAAAGGGAAATCGATGCAGGTCACGAGGTGGCCGTTGTTGTCTCCGCCATGTCCGGCGATACGAACCGGTTGGTCGATCTCGTCTCTGATATCTCAAACATGCATGACGCCCGTGAATATGACGTGGTTGTCTCCAGTGGCGAACAGGTGACAGTTGGCCTGCTGTCGCTTGCGCTTCAGGGCCTTGGGATTTCTGCGCGATCATGGCTGGGTTGGCAGGTTCCGGTAAAGACGAATGCTGTCCATGGCGCCGCACGCATTGAAAGCATTGACTGTGCTGAGATTATCAAACGTTTTGCGGACCAGCAGGTGGCAGTCTGTGCGGGATTTCAGGGAATTGGCTCGGACAACCGGATCACGACGCTGGGCCGCGGCGGCTCCGATACATCCGCTGTCGCGCTAGCCGCAGCACTCAAGGCGGATCGCTGTGACATCTATACGGATGTGGATGGTATTTATACCGCCGATCCGCGGATCGCGACAAAAGCCGCTAAACTTGATAAAATTACATATGAGGAAATGCTGGAGCTGGCGTCGCTCGGTGCCAAGGTCCTTCAAACGCGTTCCGTCGAGATGGCTATGAAACACCGGGTGAAGCTGCAGGTACTCTCGAGTTTCGAAGATTTACCGGGAACATTGGTTGTAGATGAGGAAGATATCGTGGAACAACAGGTTGTAAGTGGCGTTACCTACACCCGTGACGAAGCCAAGGTGACGTTGCAACAGGTCGCGGATCGACCCGGGGTTGCAGCGCTGGTCTTCGGGGCGCTGGCGGATGCAAATGTCAATGTGGACATGATTGTCCAGAACGTATCGGAAGACGGCAAGGCGACAGACCTGACCTTCACGGTGGGTCGCAAGGAAATGGACCAGGCGCTTGCTGTCCTGGACAAGTTGAAAGACAAGGCGGCCTGCAAGGCGATTGTGCCCGACCCGAACGTTGTAAAGGTTTCTATCGTCGGGATGGGTATGCGCAGCCACGCCGGTGTGGCCAAGACAATGTTCGCGGCCCTTGCTGAAAAAGGTATTAATATTCAGGTGATATCAACCTCCGAAATCAAGGTCAGCGTGTTGTTGGCGGAAGAATACACAGAACTTGCAGTGCGAACCCTCCATACTGCCTTTGGACTGGATGCGGCGTAATATGGACGAGATGATAAAGAACGGATGCCAAACCATTGAGGTGGCCTGGAAGCGCGGCTGTGTTTTCCTCGGTACCAAATATGCGATTATGGGCGGCGCCATGTCCTGGGTGTCGGAACGTAACCTGGTTGCCGCAATTTCAAACGCCGGCGGGTTTGGCGTAATTGCCTGCGGGGCCATGACGCCGGAATTACTTGATGCTGAAATCAAGGGAACACAAGCGCTTACCCAGAAGCCATTTGGTGTAAACCTCATCACCATGCATCCTGATCTCGACAAACTTGTTGACAGATGCCTTGTCAATAACGTCGGGCATGTGGTGCTTGCGGGAGGAGTTCCCTCGAAGGAGACCATCCTAAAAATCAAGGACGGTGGCGCCAGGACCATTTGCTTTGCCCCGATACTGGCACTGGCCAAGAAACTGATTCGCACTGGTGCAGATGCGTTGGTAATTGAAGGGATGGAGGCGGGAGGACATATCGGTCCGGTTGCCACCAGTGTACTGGCGCAGGAAATATTGCCGCATATCACGGAAGTTCCCGTGTTTGTTGCCGGAGGTATTGGCCGCGGTGAAGCGATCACGAACTATCTTCGGATGGGCGCATCCGGATGTCAGCTAGGCACAGTGTTTGTGTGCGCACATGAATCCATTGCTCATCCTGATTTCAAGAAAGCCTTTATCCGTGCGAATGCTCGCGATGCGGTAACAACGGTGCAGGTTGATCCAATGTTTCCGGTTATTCCTGTGCGGGCCCTCAACAATGAAGGGGGCAAGAAATTTATCGAAATGCAACATGCGGTAATCGCGAAATATAAATCCGGTGAACTGGATCTTGCAGCCGCGCAGCTCGAAATCGAGCATTTCTGGGCTGGCGCGCTGCGTCGGGCGGTTATCGACGGCGACGTTGAATTTGGCTCCGTTATGGCCGGGCAGAGCGTTGGCATGGTGAAGAAGGAACAGTCAACCGCAGAGATTATCGAGGAACTGGTCGCGCAGGCGCGCGATGCGTTCACAGGTTCCGGAGTGGAGAGGAATACCTCGTAAATGAGTGGCCTCGGCATCAGCGCGCCCAGATTGCTTTTACGCAAGCTCCACCAGGTTATGGCGGGGCACGGTGATGCGGAACAGCGCCTGAGTGAGATTGTCCGCCTGATTGCCGGCAACATGATTGCAGAGGTTTGCTCATGCTATCTCAGACGCGCTGGCGACGTGTTGGAGCTATATGCGACCGAAGGTCTTAAAAAGAATTCTGTGCATCAGACCCGCCTTCGTTTTGGGGAAGGTCTGGTAGGTGACATCGCGGCACGGGCCCGTCCTCTTAATCTTTCGGACGCTCAATCCCATCCGCAGTTTGCCTACCGTCCGGAAACGGGTGAAGAAGAATATCATTCGCTTCTCGGTACGCCGATATTACGGGGGGGAAGGGTTATCGGGGTTCTGGTTGTTCAGAACCGGACCCGCCGTATCTATACGGATGAGGAAGTTGAGGCTCTGCAAACCGTTGCGATGGTTGTTGCGGAACTCGTCAGTTCTGAAGAAATGGTCGCGGCAACGGAGTTTTCCGATACTGCCGGAAACGCGACCCTGCCACATCACATCAGCGGACGGGTGCTTGCCGAAGGACTGGCCGCTGGCTCCGCATTGCTGCATGAACCCAGAATAGAAGTATCGCGAACCATTTCCGAAGACCGGGGAAAAGAGCTGACCCGGTTGAATTCTGCCGTAGGCGCCTTGCAAAGCTCAGTCGACAAACTGTTGCTGGCAACGAATACAATGCTTACGGATGAATCAAAGGATATATTCGAAGCCTACAAGATGTTTGCCCATGACAAGGGCTGGCTGAAAAAATTGCATGATGCGGTCAGTACGGGCCTTACAGTGGAAGCAGCGATCAAGCGCGTGCAGGATGATACGCGGGCGCGGATGAAGGAAATCAATGATCCCTACCTGCGGGAGCGCTTATCCGAACTTGATGACCTTGCCAATCGCTTGTATCTGCATCTAGATGGAAGGACACAGATCGACCGCCGCAACCTTACCAAGGATACGGTAGTGATTGCGGCCAATATGGGGGCGGCGGAGCTGCTTGACTATGACCGGCAGCATCTTAAAGGCGTGGTGTTGGAGGCGGGCACGCGGGCCAGTCATGTCGCTATTGTTGCCCGTGCTCTCGGGGTGCCGGTGATTGGCCAATGCTCGAGCATTCGCGAGAATGTGGAACAGGGCGATTTCATCCTTGTCGATGCGGAGCACGGACAAGTATTCCTGCGTCCCGGCGAAGATGTTCGGGAAGCTTTTTCCAGAAGTCAGGGTCAGCGCGCGCAACGTCAGGCGAAATATGCGGCTCTCCGCGATAAACCCAATATATCGAAAGACAACATACAGCTCAGCCTGAATGTCAATGCAGGCTTGCTGCTTGATATCGATCACTTCCCGGAATTTGGCGCAGATGGTATTGGCCTGTTTCGAACGGAACTGCAATTTATGGTCCGCTCCCAGATGCCGAAAGTCGATGAACAGACCGAGCTTTACTCACGTGTGCTTGACAAGATGGGCGGCAAGCCGGTCATCTTTCGGACGCTCGATATCGGCGGCGACAAGATGCTGCCCTATCTCAAAACCAAGGCGGAGGAAAATCCTGCGTTGGGGTGGAGAGCCATTCGCATCGGTCTGGACCGCCCGGCGTTATTGCGAAGTCAGCTTCGGGCGCTGGTCCGGGCCGCGGCAGGCCGGGAATTGTCATTGATGTTTCCGATGATCGCGGAAGTTTCCGAGTTCCAGGAAGCGAAGGCTATCCTGAATAAAGAGATTGACCGGGCAAAGCAAAAGGAAGGTGGCGCGCCTTTAAAGGTTAAAGTCGGCACCATGGTTGAGGTGCCCTCAATTGTCTGGCAGTTGCCGCATCTTTTGAGCGAGGTCGATTTTATCTCGGTCGGATCGAATGACTTGATGCAGTTCTTTTTTGCTGTCGATCGGGGCAACCCGAAAATCAGCGATCGGTATGATACATTAAGTCCGAACCTGCTAACATTATTGCGTAATATTGCTGAACAATGCGAAAAAGCGGAAAAGCCGTTTTCGATTTGCGGTGATATTGCCGGCCGACCGCTGGAAGCAATGGCGTTACTGGGGTTGGGCTACCGGAATTTCTCCATGTCCTCGGAAGCTTTGGGGCGGGTCAAGGAAATGGCTCTCAGTGCCCATATTGGCAAACTGGAGAGTTACGTCCGCAGCCTCTGTCAGTCGCGGGACCATTCCGTGCGGGATCAATTGCGGTCATTTGCCCGCGATCATTCAATCATTATATAAGAGATTGAAGTTTACTAAATTTTGCCGATAATGGCGGCAAAGCTGTTGTGGCGAAATAGAAAACTGTATGTTTGGCGTTCGATTATGGCGAGAGACAGCAAACGACGCGACGTCGTGACTCAACCTAACCTGTTCGGCAGAAATGCGTCCAAGGAAAACAGGTTGTCGTTCCAAAAGCCGGACGAGACCATTGAACCGGAAGAGGAAGCCTCAGTGACCGTTGGTGCGCAATTACGTGAAGCCCGTGAGGCGAGAGGCCTTTCCCTGCATCAGGTTGCGGATATCCTGCGCCTGCGCGCAAGCCAGGTCCATGCGCTGGAAGAGGGAGATTTTGACAGCCTTCCGGGGCAGACTTTTGTGACCGGGTTTCTGCGTTCCTATGCCAATTTGCTCAATCTCGATGCAGTGGCAATTGTTGAGCTTTACAAGCATGAAGAAGGCGGTGGATTACGGGTACCCTCGCTTGCGTTCCCGGAACCGACAACAGGCGGGCGGATGCCCGGCGCCGGTATCCTGCTTGGCACACTCGTTGCCGCACTGATCCTGTTGGCAGGCTGGTTCTTTTATCAGGAAAGTGAAAGCCTCGATTTTGAGCGGGTTGCGGAATTGCCGGAACACCTGGCCGGTAAAATCCGCGATCTTGAAGTTATCGGAACAAACGATCCGGCAGTCGCTGACAAGGCAGATGATGCGGACGCGTCGCCAAAAAATATGGCCGAGATTCTGCAGGCGTCGCCGACCACTGAAGCGCCGGTTATCAAAAATGACGAAACGACAGGTCAGGCAGCGGACAGCGGTGTTGCTGCAACAAATCCCGCGGAGACCATGTCACAGCCGGAGACGAACTCGGAAGCAACGGCTGTTCCTGATTCCGTGGCGACAGTTGTGACAACACTACCGGAAGAAAGCACTGACATCGAAATTGTGACGGTTGAGGAAACCTCAGACATAGCGACTACAGGCACTTCAGAAAATACAACACCCGCGCCCGTCGCCGAGAATACTGAAGGTGAGACGGAGACGGTAACCGCGGCGCCTGCTTCAAGTGAGGATGTTGCAACGTCGGCAACTTCTTCCCAGGAAACCGAAGTCGTTGCCAACTATCCGCAGGATACATTGCAAGTCGTGTCATCTGGTGAGTCTGCGACGACCACGGACGGATCTCCGGAAAGCCCGATGCCGCGTACTTTTGGTGTGGAGAATACCGACGCCCGTGTTGTTCTTCGCGCAACTGAGGAAAGCTGGGTTCAGGTGAAAGCGGAAGATGACAATCCTGTATTGTCGCAGGTCCTTAAGCCCGGCGATACCTATATGGCGCCGAACACACCGGACCTTAAGCTGACCACCGGCAATGCTGGCGGCCTTGAAATTCGTGTTGATGGCAAGGAAATTAAGTCGCTTGGCGGAACGGGAATAATTTTGCGGGAAATACCGTTCGCTGCGGATAGCCTGCTCGAAAATAACGGATTGCAGTAGCCGCATATCGCTGGTGACGTGGGTCCGGGAAGATGGAATTGCTTGTATTTTCCATCGTAAGCGGCCATTTTAAGCGCAAATTGCGATAGCAGCATTTTTTGACGCCATTTTATAAAGTATATGATTCCATGAGCATCAGACCTTACCGAGAGATAATCCGCCGTAAATCTCGCCAGATTTATGTTGGCGATGTTCCCGTTGGCGGCGATGCGCCGATTACAGTGCAATCGATGACCAATACCTTAACGTCGGACGCCAAGGCGACGATTGCGCAAATACATGCGTTGGAAGAAGCGGGCGCAGATATCGTCCGGGTCTCCTGTCCGGATGAAGCAAGTACGGTGGCCCTTAAGGAAATTGTCCGTGAAACGCGAGTGCCCATTATTGCGGACATCCATTTTCATCATAAGCGTGGCATCGAGGCGGCGGCGGCGGGCGCAGCCTGTCTCCGGATCAATCCCGGCAATATCGGTTCGCCCGACCGCGTTCGCGATGTTGTGAAGGCGGCGGTGGATAATAACTGTTCCATGCGGATTGGCGTGAACGCGGGTAGTCTGGAGCGCGAACTGCTTGAAAAATACGGTGAACCTTGCCCCGAGGCAATGGTGGAATCGGCTCTCAATCACGCGCGTATTCTCGAAGATAACGACTTCTTTAATTTCAAGATCAGTGTGAAGGCGTCTGATGTGTTCCTGTCGGTTGCGGCCTATCAGGGACTGGCAGAGGCATGCGATTATCCGCTGCATCTGGGTATTACCGAGGCGGGCTCCCTGTCTGCCGGGACGGTGAAATCCTCTGTCGGGCTTGGCATGCTGCTGTGGTCCGGCATTGGGGATACGATCCGCGTATCCCTGTCGGCGGACCCGGTTGAAGAAATCAAGGCAGGCTATGAGATCCTGAAAAGCCTGGGGCTCCGACGCCGCGGCGTGACAATTATTTCCTGCCCTTCCTGTGCGCGTCAGGCCTTTCCCGTTATCAAAACGGTTGAAAGGCTGGAAGAGCGGCTTGCCCATATCCAGACACCACTGACGCTCTCGATCATCGGTTGCGTTGTCAATGGCCCCGGCGAGGCACGGGAGACGGATATCGGCCTAACCGGCGGCGGCAAGGATAATCACATGGTTTACTTAAGCGGCCTTACCGACCATAAGATAGCGACGGAAGATATGGTTGATCATATTGTCGAGCTGGTCGAAGCCAAGGCGTTGGAACTGGATGCCCTGAGTGCGAGCGGTGAAGAGATTGCCTCCCTGGCCGCCAAACGAATTGCCTGATCCCACCTGACAATAACTTGAAAGACGGAGAGAAGACGTGTCACTACCCCAGCCAGTTCGCGGCACCCATGACCTGTTGCCCGAGGATTTCGCGCGCCACGCCCGTGTAACGGGCACGGCACGGGATGTGGCCGCATGTTTCGGCTATTCGGAGATGGCGACACCCATTTTCGAATTTACCGAAGTTTTTGCACGGACCATGGGAGAAAGCTCCGATGTCGTGTCCAAGGAGATGTATTCCTTCGAGAGCCGGAGCGGGGAAAGCATGACCCTGCGGCCGGAATATACGGCCGGGATCTGCCGCGCCTTTATCAGTAATGGCCTGCAGCAGAATGTCCCCTTCAAGGTTTTTGCCACAGGACCGATGTTCCGCTATGAACGGCCGCAAAAGGGGCGGCAGCGGCAGTTTCACCAGATTGACATAGAATGTATTGGTGCGCCGGAGGCCAAGGCGGATATTGAGGTGATCGCAATCGGCGCCTCAATTCTCGACGCGCTCGGTGTGATGAAGGATTGCTCGCTTGAGATCAATACGCTCGGCGATATGGAAAGTCGGCAGGCCTATCGTCAGGCACTGATTGACTATTTCAGTGACCATAAGTCGAATCTTTCCAAGGACAGCCTTGATCGGCTTGAACGGAACCCTTTGCGAATTCTCGATAGCAAGGATAAAGGCGACCGGGTGATTGTTGAAGATGCACCGCTCTTCAATGATTATCTTAACAGCTATTCGAGTGATTTCTTCGATGAAGTGCTGGAGGGATTGTCGATTCTGGGGATTGATTATCACCTCAATCGTCGGCTCGTGCGCGGGCTTGACTATTATACCCACACGGCATTTGAATTCGTGACCACCGCACTCGGCGCCCAAGGAGCGGTCATTGCCGGCGGGCGGTATGACGGATTGATTGAAACGCTTGGTGGCAAGCCGACCCCGGGGATCGGCTGGGCAGGCGGAATAGAGCGGTTATCGATGTTGATGGCTGAGGCGCCAGGTGCGATCCGGCCAATTGCGATTATTCCAGTCGGGGATCTTGCGGAAACAGTCGCGGCAAAGCTCGCCTACCGTCTGCGGCAGGAAGGAATTGCAATCGAGATGGCGTTCAAGGGAAATGTCGGAAAGCGGATGAAGCGGGCGAACAAGCTGAACGCGCGCGCTGCGATCCTGATCGGCGAAGATGAACTTGACCGTGAGGTTTGCAGTTTTCGTGATCTGGATAAAGGCGAGCAACGCGAGGTCCCGCTATCGACGCTTTCCGCCGCAATTAACGCTCTCGCTTAAGGAACAAATATGCTTCCCGAAGATAAGCTCAAAATGATCCAGTCCCGCTCGGAAGAGCTGGAAGCCGCGATGTCCGGTGAGATGGGAGAAGTTGCGCCGGATGATTTTGTCCGGATGAGCCGGGAATACGCCGAAATCAAGCCCCTCGTCGAAGCCATCCGGAAGTTTCAGGCAACACGCGATGAACTGGCCGGATTGAAGGAAATGCTGGATAGCCCGGAAACCGATGCGGAAATGAAGGAGATGGCGGAGCTTGAGCGGGAGGAGTTGAAGGCACGGCTCCCAGATATTGAGCATTCCATCAAGCTTCAGCTATTGCCGAAGGACGACGCGGATGAGAAAAATGCCATCCTTGAAATTCGCGCAGGAACCGGCGGCGAGGAGGCCGCGCTTTTTGCGGGGGACCTGTACAGGATGTATCAGCGCTATGCCGAGGGGGAGGGTTGGACATGTGAAATCATGTCGCTCTCGGAATCGGATCTTGGCGGTATAAAGGAAGTGATCGTGAAAGTCACCGGCCGCAATGTGTTCGCCAACCTTAAATTTGAATCTGGCGTACACCGTGTTCAACGGGTGCCCGAAACCGAAACCGGCGGGCGTATCCATACCTCTGCGGCGACGGTTGCTGTGCTACCCGAGGCCGAGGAGGTGGATGTTCAGATTGCGGATAGTGATCTTCGTGTCGATATTTTCCGTGCGTCAGGACCGGGAGGGCAGTCGGTGAATACAACGGATTCCGCCGTCCGCATTACCCATATTCCGACCGGTATCGTCGTGCAGCAACAGGACGAGAAATCCCAGCACAAGAACAAGGCCAAGGCCATGAGCGTGCTGCGCTCCCGTATTTATGAGGTGGAGCGCGCCGCAAAAGTCGCAGAGCGTTCTGCCACGCGCAAGGGCCAGGTGGGATCAGGCGATCGGTCGGAACGAATCCGCACATACAACTTTCCGCAAGGCCGTCTTACCGATCACCGCATCAACCTGACACTTTACAAGCTCGACAAGGTGCTGGCGGGGGAGGCGCTGGGAGAAGTTATTGATGCGCTAATCTCTGAAGATCAGGCGGCGCTGCTTGCGGAGATTGAAGGCAATAACTGACCGATGACTGAGAATGTTCGCAATGTCGTGAAGTCTGCCAGCGATACACTAGGCGCAGCAGCGGTGACAAATGCGAAGCGGGAGGCAACCTTGCTGCTTGCCCATATCCTGAACGAAGATGCGGGCTTCCTGCACCGGGAGCCAGGCCGAATCCTGACCACTCAGGAAAAAGAGGCATTTGATCTTCTAGTCAATCGACGGTCAAAGCGTGAGCCTCTTTCCCACCTGACCGGGCACCGGGAATTCTGGAGCCTTGATTTTCTTGTGACGGCGGATGTGCTGGACCCGAGGGCTGACAGTGAAACGCTCATTGAAGCCGTTCTGGCGGCCCGCAATGATAGGTTCCAACCCCGGCATATTCTTGATCTCGGTACGGGCAGCGGCTGCCTGTTATTGGCTCTTTTAAGTGAATTACCAGCGGCGACCGGTATCGGTATTGATAAAAGCGAAGCCGCGCTCACTATTGCACGGAAAAACGCGGCCCGGCTTGGCCTTGATAAACGCGCGGCATTTTATCAAGGGAACTGGGGCACAGGATGGAACGAAAAATTTGATCTGCTCGTCAGCAATCCGCCGTATATACCGGCCGGGGATATCGATGCGCTCCAGCCGGAAGTACGAGACTACGAACCGCATTTGGCGTTGGCTGGCGGCAGAGACGGTCTTGACAGCTATCGCACCATTCTTGACGGGGTTCGGGAAAATCTGCGTCCGGGCGGCCTGCTCGTGTTCGAAGTGGGAGCGGGACAGGCCCCGGATATTGGTCGGATGATGCAGGAGGTTGGCTTCCTTGCTCCACAGTTTCACAAGGATTTGGCGGGTATTGACAGATGTGTATCGGCTTTTCTTGGGGAATAGTGCGCTTTTTTTAAAAAAAAGGTTGGATTATTACGTAAACAGAAGGTAGGGTTTGTCCAGATCATATGTGAACAACAAGACCTAACCTTAAGGTCCATGATCATTATTTAATTCAAAATCAGGCCTGAGCTCTCTGGATGATGGACATCTTGGTTGCGCGAGTGGGGTTAAGTGAACGCCTGAATTGAATCATCTTTAACAATAACGTGAAATTTAAACTCTAGATTGACGGAATCATTGCGATTATGAGAGTAAGTAGTAATAGACGTCCTCGTGGCGGGCGGCCGAACTCCGGGGGTAATAATCGGCCAGGTGCAGGCAATAATCGTCGGCCAGGTGGCGGCAACCGTAATTATGACAGCAATGGTCCCGATGGCAAGATCCGGGGAACCGCGTCTCAGGTTTATGATAAATATGTGGCACTTGGTAGCGATGCCCAGACATCAGGAGATCGTGTCGCGGCTGAGAATTATTTCCAGCATGCCGAACATTACTTCAGAATAATTGCCGCCAACACGGTAACTCCCAAAGAAAAGTCCGCCGCTGATAATTCAGACAGCGCGAACAATCCGGAAAATGCAAGCAACCCGGATAGTTCAAATAATGCAGAAAATACAACGGTATCGTCAGAGACTGAAAATGACAGACGGCCGCAGAGTAAGCCAAGAAGCCGTGCCCGGGAGGAAACTTCTTCCGGAAATGAAGGGAATGGCGAAACAAAGCATCCCGAAGTTGACCTGAGCACGGCGGAACAACCGGTTGTCGATATGGCAGGTGAAGGAGGGGCGCAAGCGCTATCTCCCTCAGTAGATGGCGACGGGGAAAAGCCAAAGCGCAAGGTAAGTCGCACAAGAACTTTGCGTCGTCGGACATCAAGTCGGAATGTCGATGATAACGATGCTGAGGAAGTGAACACGACAGAATAATTT
>JBBDJF010000038.1:0-5085 GCA_040880045.1 Sneathiella sp. | reverse complement strand
ATAATCGACGCCCTCTATCGCGCCAGCAACGCCGGGGTCGATATCCGGCTGGTGATCCGCGGCATCTGCTGCCTGCGGCCCGGCATCAAGGGCGTATCGGAGAATATCCAGGTCACCAGCATCGTTGGCCGCTTTCTGGAGCATTCGCGGATTGTCTGCTTCGGGGCGGGGAACAAGATGCCGTCGGACGAGGCAAAGGTTTTCATCTCCTCCGCTGACTGGATGCAGCGCAGTTTCGACCGCCGGGTCGAGACACTGGTGCCCGTCACCAACGAGACCATCCACCGGCAGGTGCTCGACCAGATCATGGTGGTCTGCCTGAAAGATACCCAGCAAAGCTGGAGACTTTTGGAAAACGGGGAGTACGAACGCATTCCGAGCGAAGGCAAACCATTCTCGGCGCATAATTATTTCATGACCAATCCGTCTTTATCTGGACGCGGCAAGGCTTTACTTGTAAAGGAACCTGTACCCAAGCTTGTTCCACCAAGTTAACATCAAACCTTGTTGAGTCGCAGGTACTGAGGAAGAATGGAAGAACGGGATAGAGAACTGGACCCTGCCGTCAAGGTGTCCGACAGGTCTACGGCCGTCATCGATATTGGGTCAAACTCGGTCCGGCTGGTTGTCTTTGACGGACCGCAGCGGGTGCCGCTTCCCAAGTTCAATGAAAAGGTTTTATGTGGTCTCGGCAAGGAGCTGGGCACCACGGGGCTGCTTGGCGAGAAGGCCATGGCCGATGCCCTCGCGGCGCTCAAGCGCTATGCGGCGCTGGTTCACCATATGGGGATCGAGCGGGTCATGGTTGCCGCCACCGCCGCCGTGCGGGAGGCCGACAACGGGTCGGAATTCGTCTCCGAGATCGAGCAGCAATGCGACCTCAACGTCCAGGTACTGAGTGGCCGGCAGGAGGCGCGTTATTCCGGACTTGGCGTGCTGTCGGGCATTCCCCATGCCAACGGCCTTGCCGGGGACCTGGGCGGTGGTAGTCTCGAACTGGTGGAAATATCCGATTTCCGCATCCATGAGACGGCGACGCTTCCCCTCGGCGCCCTCAGGCTGTCCTACATGAACATGCCGGAGAAAAAGCTCCGCAAGTTCATAAACAAGAAATTTGCCAAGGCTGACTGGCTTGAGGAAATCTCCGCGAAGGATTTTTATGCGGTCGGCGGTGCGTGGCGTGTCCTTGCCAAATATCATATCATCAAGACAAACCATCCGCTCAACATCATCCATAGCTATCGCCTCAGCGCGGAAGAGATGGCGGCGCTTCTCGACGAGATTCTCGCCATGACGCCAGAGGAACTCTATAACGCCAACGGAATTCCGAAATCCCGTGCGAATACAATGCATACCGCCGCGATCATCATGCAGGAACTGATGGAAAAGGCAAAGCCCGCGAACATTGTCTTCTCCGGTAATGGCCTGCGGGAAGGGATGCTGTTTTCCGAACTCAAGAAATCTATCCGCAAGCGAGACCCGCTGATGGATGCCTGCCGCGACATGGCCGCAAGCGAGGGGCGCTTCGCCGAGCATGGCGAGGAAATTTTCGACTGGCTGAAGGACCTGGTGCGGCCCGCCGATCGCAAGAGCAAGCGCCTGGCCCTCGCGGCGGCGACGCTCTCGGATATCGCCTGGTGGGCCAACACCGACTACCGCGCCGCGCAGGCGTTCCGGCGGATTTTCCGCGCGCCCTTCAACGGCATCGGCCATCGCGGGCGGGCGATGATCGCGCTGTCCGTCTATGCCCGCTATAAAGGTGATTTTTCCGGGCCCGCGCCGGATGATACCCTGCGCCTGCTGAGTGAGCAGGAAGCGAAGAGCGCGCTGATTATCGGTCTCGCCCTCCGGCTTTCCCATACCTTGAGCGGCGGGACGATCGGCATTCTTTCGCAGACCCGGCTTGAGCTGTCATCAACCGCCATAACCCTGAAGATCCCGACATCGCTCTCGCCGCTGGTCGGCCATCATGTGGTCAACCAGCTGGAAAATCTGGCTGCGGAACTGGGGCTGGAATCGAAAATCGAGGTTGTTACAGGGAAATTATCCTGATCTTCCCGTTCTCGGAGGAGAGGGCGATCTCTCCGTTTTTCAGCTTCAGCGCATCCTCCCCGAAAACCCGGCGGCGCCAGCCTTTCAGGGCCAGCACATCCGCGTCCTCCTCGGCGGCGATCTTTTCAAGGTCGGCCATGTTGCAGATCAGCTTCTGGGCGACTTCATTCTCTTCACATCTTAGTTTAAGAAGAACCCGTAACAGTTCCATTAGCGGACCAATTCCCTTGGATGGCGGGGTTTTCTTTTTTAGCGTCGGGCATTGATCCGCGGGCAGGTTGACACCGGCCGCGACCGCCTCCAGCAATCCGCGCCCCATCTGGCCATCGGCGAATTTCTGGCCGATCCCGCGAACATGGGAAAGGGCCTCAGGATTTTTCGGCGGATTGGCGGATATCTCCAGCAGGGCCTCATCCCGCAAGACACGGTTGCGCGGGATGTTCTGGCGATGGGCCTGTTCCTCCCGCCAGGCGGCGACGGCCTGCAGGACGCCAAGAAATTTCGGGTTGTTATTGCGCGCCTTGATCCGCAGCCAGGCTTCCATCGGCGGTATATAATAGGTTTCCGGCGCGCGCAGGATCTCCATCTCCGACGCGACCCAGCCTTCGCGATCCCGTTCCTTCAGCTTTTTTGCAAGGAACTTGTAGACATCGCGAAGATGGGTCACATCCGCCTCGGCATAGGTAAGCTGCCGGTCGGAGAGCGGGCGGCGTGACCAGTCGGTAAAGCGCGAGGATTTATCGATGCCCTTGCCGGTGATCTTGGCGACCAGCGTATCATAGCCCACGGATTCGCCGAAGCCACAGACCATCGCCGCAACCTGGGTGTCAAAAATCGGTTTCGGCACTTCGCCATTCAGATGATGGAAAATCTCAAGATCCTGGCGGCCCGCATGAAAGACCTTCAGGACATTCTCGTCCTGCATCAACTCGAACAGGGGGGCAAGGTCGATGTCTTTCGCCATCGGGTCGATAATCGCCGATTCATCCTCCGTCGCAACTTGCACCAGGCATAAAATCGGCCAGAAGGTGCTCTCGCGCAGGAACTCCGTATCGATGGTCATATAGGGATGCGCGGCGAACCGGGTGGTCAGATCCTGAAGCGCGGCGGTTGTCGTAATTATCTGCATTGACTCTAAGTGCCCTTTCCGAACAAAAACACGTCCGGAGGCACCCAAACGTTACTTGTTGCGTTGCTAAGCTCAATTCATCGCAGGATAGACCATATTTCTCGATAAAGGAAGGTTGGCGATACGCGAAAAACCATGTAAGACAGGCGCTCATTGTCCATTGCGGCCCGTTTCGGGCCCCCGAGATTTTAAGAGAGTATCGATGCATAGCTACCGGTCCCATACTTGCGCGGAACTGCGCGAGAGTGATGTTGGCAAAACCGTCCGCCTGTCGGGCTGGGTTCATCGCAAGCGCGATCACGGCAACCTGCTGTTTGTCGACCTGCGCGATCACTACGGCATTACCCAATGCGTGATCGAGCATGATGTCGCGAATTTCACACAGGTGGAGAGCCTGCGTTCGGAGAGCGTCATTACCATCACGGGGAAGGTTGTTGCCCGCACCGCCGAAACCGTCAATCCGAACCTGCCGACCGGCACCATTGAGGTGGATATCGAGGAGTTCGAGCTGCAATCGGCGGCGGAAGAGCTGCCGATGCCGGTCTTTGGCGAGCAGGAATATCCCGAGGAAATCCGCCTGCGCCATCGTTATCTCGATCTGCGCCGGGAACGGCTGCACCGGAATATCGTGCTCCGCTCCGAGATTATCGCGGCATTGCGCGACCAGATGCGCGGGCAGGGGTTCCAGGAATTCCAGACCCCGATCCTGACGGCCTCCTCCCCGGAGGGGGCACGGGACTTTCTGGTGCCGAGCCGTCTGCATCCGGGCCAGTTCTATGCCCTGCCGCAGGCGCCGCAGCAGTTCAAGCAGCTGATCATGATGTCGGGTTTTGACCGTTATTTCCAGATCGCCCCCTGTTTCCGCGACGAGGATGCGCGCGCCGACCGGAGCCCGGGCGAGTTCTACCAGCTCGATATCGAGATGGCGTTCGTCACGCAGGAGGACGTTTTCGCGGCGGTTGAACCGGTGCTGACCAGTGTCTTCCAGCAGTTTTCCGGGGATCGCAAGGTCGTCACCCCGTTCGAGCGTATCCCGTTTGACGAGGCGATGCTGAAATACGGCACCGACAAGCCGGACCTCCGCAATCCCATCATTATCAGCGATGCGACCGAGCCCTTTACCGGCTCCGGTTTCGGGCTGTTCGCCAGGAATATCGAGAAGGGCTCCGTCGTGCGGGCCATCCCGGCACCCGGCGCCGCCGACCGTCCGCGTAGTTTCTACGACAAGATGAACGACTGGGCCCGCAAGGAAGGGGCCGGGGGTCTTGGCTATATCATCTTCAAGGATGGCGAGGCAAAGGGTCCGATCGCGAAAAACCTCGATGACAAACGCATTGCCAAAATCCGTGAGATCACCGGTGTCGGCGAGGGCGATGCCGTCTTCTTTGCCTGCGACAAGGCGGCGGGCGCGGCGGATATCGCCGGCAAGGCGCGCGTACGCATCGGCGAGGAACTGGAGATCTGCGAGAAGGATGTCTTCCGCTTCTGCTGGGTCATCGATTTCCCGATGTTCGAATATGACGAGAACGAGAAGAAAATCGATTTCAGCCATAACCCGTTCTCGATGCCGCAAGGCGGGCTTGAGGCGCTTGAAAGCATGGATCCGCTGGAAATCAAGGGATATCAGTATGATATCGTCTGCAACGGGATCGAGCTGTCGTCGGGCGCCATCCGGAACCATCGCCCGGATATCATGATGAAGGCCTTTGCCATCGCCGGATATGAGGCCGAGGTGGTCGAAAGCCGTTTCGGCGGGATGCTGAACGCCTTTCGTTATGGCGCACCGCCCCATGGCGGCATTGCCCCCGGTGTCGACCGCATTGTCATGCTGCTGGCGGACGAGCCGAATATCCGCGAGGTGATCCTGTTCCCGATGAACCAGCAGGCGCAGGACCTGATGATGC
>JBBDJF010000037.1:0-5135 GCA_040880045.1 Sneathiella sp. | reverse complement strand
GACCGGATGGATATCCATCGCGATCACATGCGCCAGCGCTCGCACCCGCTGGCAGACGATGGCATCTGCGGGAACCAGGGCGGGTTGCGGCCGGGTCTGATCGACATATTCGAGTATGGCGATCGATTGCGTCATCATCCTGCCATCGATTTGCAGCGCCGGAACATATCCCTGGCGATTGCGTTGCAGATGCTCCGGCGACAGCTGTGCGCGCGTCAGAAGATTGACCGATACGGAGCGGTATTCAAGCCCTTTCAGGTTCAGTGCAATGCGCACCCTGTAGCTGGCGGAGGAACGCCAGTAATCATATAGAATAATCTCCTGCATCGTCCTTGCCCTTTATTTTTTCCAGTGCTCGGTTGCCGCGTTGATCACATCCTTTAGCCGGTTGATGTCGCCAATCTCGTTGGCCATCAGCAGGATAATCCGGGCATTCAGGGCGATTGACTGGTCGAAATCCAGGCCCTCATGCGCCCGCATCAACAGCTCGTAGAATTCGTCGCCGCGGCCCAGCAGGCCATCTTTCAGTTCAGCCGGTTGTGTCATCCTGTCGCCTCCAGCACTGACTGCCCGCGAAAGAATTGCCGGGCCTCGGGCAGGACCATCGCGGCCTCCTCCCCTTCAAAACAGCCGGCAACATGCTGGTCCGGCCGTATCAGGTAGACGACATTGTCGCCATACCGCGCCCTGATTTCCGGCGTGGCGGTGATGATCAATAGCCTCACCCCCTCCGGCGCCTCGATTTTTGCCTTAACCCCGATCGCCAGCATAATCCAGCCGGTCCCGAGCTGATTAAGCAGCCACGCCGTTCTGCCGTCGATGAGCACCGGCGCATCCGGACAGGCCGTCCCCGGCGCAAGGCCGCGGGCGGCGTTGCGGTCATGCTTCACGACAATATCTTCAAGTGAACATGGCACGGACAGGCGACCGGAATTGACCAGCTTGCGGGCGAACGGGTAATAGTGGGCCAGTTCCAGCACCTGATCGCGGAACACTGCCTCCGTTCTGGATTTGGGGGTCATGAAATTGGTGGCGCAGGTGGAATTTCGAATGTTTTCCGCCGCCCCGTACCGCCGCTCCGTATCGTAGGTATCGAGGAGGGATCTGCCCGCCTCCCCCTTGAGCACCGCGGCAAGTTTCCAGCCCAGATTATCGACATCATGAATGCCGCCATTGCCTCCCCGCGCACCGAAGGGCGACACCACATGCGCGCTGTCACCCACAAAGATGACCCGGTCATGCACAAAGCGATCAAGAGCGGCGCAAGTAAAATGATAGACACTCACCCATTCAATTTTGAAAGGCTCGTCGCCAACGATCTGCCTGATCCTCGGGATGACGTTTTCCGGCCTGCATTCTTCAGCGGCATCCGCGTCCGGCGTCAGCTGCAGGTCAATGCGATAGATATTGTCCGGCTGCTTATGCAGCAGAGCCGACTGACCGGAATGAAACGGCGGCTTGAACCAAAACCACCGCTCCGGATGATCGCTGTTCGCAAAGGGCGGCACCGCCATCTCTATGTCGGTGATCAGGAAGCTTTCCTGAAAGGTCCGGCCCTTGAAATCCAGCCCCATACGGGTGCGAAAATCCGATTTCGCGCCATCGCAGGCAAGGACATAGTCGGCATTCAGGCGGTAGTCTCCCTCCGGCGTCGCCACCTCAAGCTCGACACCATCCGCCCGCTGGGTGTGACCGGTGACCCGGCTCAGCCATCTGAGATCAATCAGGTCCGGAAAATCGCCGATCCGGTCGACCAGATACTCCTCCACATAATATTGCTGCAGATTGATGAACGCCGGCATCTTGTGGGTTTCCTCGGGCAGGAGGTCAAACCGGTAGACCTCCTTATCGCCATGGAAAAGACGCCCGACCTTCCAAGTCACCCCCTTTTCGAGCATCCTGTCACCAATGCCGAGACGGTCGAATATCTCCAGTGTCCTCTTGGCCCAGCAAATGGCTCGCGACCCGACGGAGACAACATTGTTGTCATCCAGCAAGACAGATTTAACACCCTGCAGCGCAAGATCGATCGCCATGGCCATGCCGATTGGCCCGGCCCCGATGATGGCAACCGGGTAATGCCCGTCCCGCCCCGAGGTCAGTTCCGGGGGCGTGGTAAAGGGGAATTCTTTTCGCTCATACATCCGACTGTCACCCCTGCAGAGACGCCCACATTTCCTTGTCCCGTTCCGCCGTCCAGATCCGCGGCGTATCAATCCCCTGCGCTTCGTCATAGGCCCGCGCGACATTGAACGGCAGGCAATGCTCATAGATTGCATAGTCGGCAAACTTGGGATCGCATTCTGCCCGGACAGCCTCCCATGCCTCTTTCAGGCTGCCACCACGGGCCACAACGGCGGCCACGGGGCGATAGGTGCTCTCGACGAAATCACGCGTATTGGTCAGCGCGGCGTTGACCAGTTCATCTCCAACCAGGGCGTCGCCGCGCCCGGGAACGATCGAACGGGGATTAAAGGCGGCAATGGCGTCGAGTGTCCTGCCCCAGTCCCTGAAATGCCCGTCCCCGCAATAGCAGGCCGAATGATATTCGACCGTATCGCCTGAGAAGATAACTCCGGCATCCGGCACATGGACGACCGCATCCCCGGCCGTATGGGCGCGCCCCAAATGCATGATGTCAACGCGCCGCTTGCCAAGATAGACTGTCATTCTGTCGGAGAATGTCGTTGTCGGCCAGGTCAGGCCCGGGATACTCTCATGTCCCTCGAACAGTCGTGGAAACCGCTCAAACTCGCTTTCCCAATCCTCCTGCCCGCGCTCGGCGACCATGGCCCGGCATTTGTCGGAGGCGATAATCTGCTCGGCGCCGTAGGCCGACGCACCCAGCACCCGGACCGCATGATAATGGGACAGGACCACATGCCGGATCGGCTTGTCGGTGACCGAGCGGACTTTTCCCATCACCATATTGGCCATGCGCGGTGTCGCCTGCGTATCGATGATCATCACGCTGTCATCGCCGATGATAACCCCGGTGTTGGGGTCGCCCTCCGCCGTGAACGCCCAGAGATCGCGACCGATTTCCGTGAATGAAATGACTTTATCTTCAAGATCGCCCTGCGAGGCAAATGCTTTGCTCATATGTTTCGCTCCTGCTTTATAGCTTTGAATTCATCCGGTGTATTTTTCGACCCTTTGGTCGATCGCGCCAAAAATCGAGTTTCCGTCCTTATCCTTCATTTCAATGCGCACCCTGTCGCCAAACTTCATGAAGGGCGTGACCGGCTTCCCCTGCTCAATCGTTTCAATCATCCGGATCTCGGCGATGCAGGAATAGCCGACGCCACCGTCTGCAATCGGCTTGCCGGGCTCACCGTCCTGCTTGTTGGAGACGGTTCCCGATCCGATGATCGTACCGGCGCACAAGGGGCGCGTCCGGGCGGCATGGACTATCAGGTCGGCAAAATCAAACGTCATGTCGATCCCGGCATTCGCCTTGCCGAACGGCTTTGCGTTATACTCCACCAACAGCGGCAGATGCAGTTTTGCCCCATCCCAGGACGACCCGAGTTCATCCGGGGTGACGGCTACCGGGGAAAAGGCGCTGGACGGCTTGGACTGAAAGAAGCCGAAGCCTTTCCCAAGTTCCGCCGGGATCAGTCCGCGCAGCGAGACATCATTGACCAGCATGACAAGCCGGATGGCATCGCGGGCCTGTTCAGCCGTGGCGCCCATGGGAACGCCATCAACAATGACGGCAACCTCGCCTTCCATGTCGATACCATAGGCCTCATCGGCCATGCGGATCGGATCGCTTGGTGACAGAAAGCTGTCCGACCCGCCCTGATAGATGAGCGGGTCTGTCCAGAATGTGTCCGGCATCTCCGCGCCACGAGCCTTTCGGACAAGCTCCACATGATTGACATAGGCAGAACCATCTGCCCACTGAAAGGCCCGTGGTAACGGGGAGGACACCCGTTCTTCAGAAAATTTTTCACCCGCGCCCGGATCCTGATCCAGCTTGCCGTACGCCTCTTCCAGCAAGGGGGCCAGATCTTCCCAGTTATCAAGCGCCGCCTGCAGGGTAGGCGCAATGTCCGGGACAGCGAGGTATCTGGACAGGTCTTTTGAGACCACTACCAGCTGTCCATCCCGGGTTTTGCTTTTTAAACTTGCCAATTTCATCAGAGACCCTTTCCTGAACCGTCGAATTTTCTTTCAAGCCCGCGCCAGCAGTCGGCATAATCATCGTCACGCGTCTCAAGGCCAACGGCATAGGACGTCATCTGCTGGGGTAACCGGCTTTCAAACATGAAGGCCATCGTCTCTTCCTGCTTCTCCGGCACGAGATCAGCGTTCGAGGCCTTTTCAAAACTGTCGAGATCGGGGCCGTGCGGCAGCATCATGTTGTGCAAGCTCATCCCGCCGGGGCCGAACCCGTCTCCCTTCGCATCATATTTCCCGAGGATCAGCCCCATGAACTCGCTCATGACGTTGCGATGGAACCAGGGCGGGCGGAACGTGTTCTCGGCCACCATCCATCGCGGCGGGAAAATCACGAAATCCAGGTTCGCGGTTCCGGGCTCACTGGACGGCGCCGTCAGGACAGTAAAGATCGAGGGGTCCGGATGATCGAACAGAACGGTCCCCATCGGGCAGAAAAGCCCGAGATCATATTTATAGGGCGCGTAGTTGCCATGCCAGGCGACGACATCGAGCGGTGAATGATCGATCTCTGTCCTGAAAAACCGGCCACACCACTTAACATCTATACGGCAGGCCGTTTCCTTTTCCTCATAGCCCGCCACCGGGTATTTGAAATCCCGTGGATTGGCCAGACCGTTGGCGCCAATCGGGCCGCGTTCCGGCAGGGCGAAAAGTCGCCCGTAATTTTCACAGACATATCCCCTCGACGGACCGTCCAGATTCTCTACCCGGAAAATCAGGCCGCGGGGAATGACGCAAATTTCCAGCGGCCCGACATCGAGGATGCCGAGTTCCGTATGAAATCTCAGGCGGCCCAGCTCCGGCACAATCAGCATTTCGCCATCCGCATTCAGAAAATAGTCATCCGTCATGCTCTCGTTGAAGGCGTAGACATGGACGGCCAACCCGTCCCGCGTCTGCACATCGCCGGCGGTTGTCATGGTTGCAATACTGGCGGGAAACTGTGT
>JBBDJF010000036.1:0-34332 GCA_040880045.1 Sneathiella sp. | reverse complement strand
TGACGCGGGCTGACCAGGACCCCCTGCTTGGATGCCTTGCGGCACTGACGAAGCTTTTCGATGATCCGAGAACGCCGGATGCCCTCATTTACGGCCTGCCTCTTGAAGACAACAGGCTGACACCGCAGCTTTTCGTCCGCGCCGCGGAGCGTATCGGGATCAGCGCACGTATTACCAACCGCAGCCTCGACAAGATCCCGGATGTTGTCCTGCCGTGCGTCATTTTGCTCGAAAATCGCCGCGCATGTGTCCTGCTCTCGCGAAAAGACGGTAAAGCTAGCGTCATTTTCCCCGAGACGGGCGAAGGCAGCGACAGCCTTCCCTTGAAAGAGCTGGAAGAGCTATACGCCGGATACGCGATACTGACGCGACCAAATTTCAAATATCGTGTCGACAAGGACGAGAAACTGCAGAACCGGACCGGTTCCTGGTTCTGGGGCACCATGTGGCAATTCTGGCCGACATATGTCCAGGTCATCATTGCGGCATTCCTGATCAACAGCTTTGCGCTTGCGAGCCCGCTTTTCATCATGAATGTCTATGATCGCGTCGTTCCCAACCGCGCGATTGAGACACTCTGGGTGCTGGCAATCGGCGTTATCATAGTGATCGGGTTTGACCTGCTCTTGAAATCTCTCAGGGCCTATTTCGTCGATAATGCGGGTAAGCGGGCGGACGTCCTGCTGTCCAGCCGGATATTCGAACAGGTCCTCAACCTGCAGGTCAAGGCCCGGCCCACGTCTGCCGGGGCCTTCGCCAACCATTTGCGTGAATTCGAGACATTACGGGATTTCTTTACGTCAGTTACTGTGACCGCGCTCGTGGATCTGCCTTTCCTTGGAATTTTCCTGTTCATCATTTACCTGATCGGAGGGCCGCTCTTTATTATTCCCGCCGTTGCCATTCCCGCCGTGTTTATTATCGGCCTTTTCCTGCAATGGCCGATGCGCCGCGCGGTGGCAAGAACATCCGAAGAAGCTGCGCAAAAGCATGGCGTCATCATCGAAACGATATCCGCACTCGATACTGTGAAAAGCATGGGTATCGAGGGGCACATGCAAAAGGAATGGGAGCGCTTTGTCGGCAAAACGGCAGAAACCGGCGTTGCCGCACGTTTTTTTGCCGGCCTTGGCATCAATCTTTCTGCCACTGCAATGCAACTCGTGACGGTCGGGGTCGTTGTGTACGGTGTTATACTGATGGGAGAGCCTGACTCAACACTCACCGTCGGCGCCCTGATCGCCTGCACCATCCTGACCGGCCGGACAATGGCCCCTCTGGGCCAGATTGCAGGATTACTGACACGCCTCAATCAGGCCATGGTCGCCCTTAAAGGTCTCAACAATATCATGTCACTTCCGGTGGAACGCGGGGCGGAAAAGCGCCAGCTCAGCCGCCCGAATATTCAAGGGGATATCGAGTTCAAGAACGTCACCTTCAAATATCCGGGAACGGATTTACCCTCTCTCAACGATGTCTCGTTCAAAATCCGGGCAGGCGAGAAAGTCGGGATTA
Organism: Sneathiella sp.; assembly: GCA_040880045.1. Taxonomy (GTDB): domain Bacteria; phylum Pseudomonadota; class Alphaproteobacteria; order Sneathiellales; family Sneathiellaceae; genus Sneathiella. The sequence continues at coordinate 32,817 of JBBDJF010000036.1, read as the reverse complement.
TCGGACCTGTAGGATCCGGCAAGACGACAATTTCTCGTTTGCTGATCAATCTATATGAACCCGATGAAGGCGCCGTGCTGATAGATGGCACGGATATAAGACAGATCGACCCGTCAGATATCCGCCGGAGTATTGGCAGCGTCATGCAGGATATTACGCTTTTTCAAGCCACGGTTCGGCAGAATATCACCATGGGGCACCCGCAGGCTGATGACGAGATGATCCTGAATGCCGCCAAGCTCTCCGGTGTTCATGACTTCATTTCCAAGCATCCGCACGGGTATGACCTGCATGTCGGCGAGAAGGGCGCGACCATGTCCGGCGGCCAGCGCCAGACAATTGGGCTCGCCCGTGCGTTCCTGCCCAACCCTCCCATTCTGATGCTCGATGAACCAACCAGCGCCATGGACCTGAATTCAGAGCGTCAGTTGATCAGTCGGATGCAATCCTTTATCAGCGGCAAAACTGTCCTGCTGATAACCCACCGGACCTCACTTTTCTCACTGGTTGATCGGATTATTGTGCTTGGCAACGGCAAAATTGCCGCCGATGGTCCACGCGATGAAATCCTGAAGCTCGGCCAGAGCGGAAATGCTGGGTCAAAAACCGTATCGGCAACCGTGACCAAGCCGCTCCCGAGAAAGAAGGACTAGCGATGTCGGGAAAACTCAAATGGGATGATACCGATTTTGCCTCCGATGTCGTCGCGGCAAAGATACAAGGGCCGCATCCACGTTCTTTTCTTCTGCTGTTCGGGATCGTCGCCTTTTTTGTCGTCGCCTTTTTCTGGGCGAAGAATGCCGTGCTGGATGAAGTAACCCGCGGGGACGGGAAAGTCATACCCTCCAGCCAGGTGCAGATTATCCAGAACCTGGAAGGCGGTATCCTTCGGGAGTTGCTGGTACATGAAGGGGATATTGTCGAAAAGGGGCAAATCCTGCTTCGTATTGACGCTACAGGTTACGCCTCCCGCGCGGGTGAAATAGAATCAAATTACCTCAATCTGATGGGACGTATCGCACGTCTTGAAGCGGAAGCGTCAGGAGAGCCGCTTAATTTTCCCGCTGAATTGATAGCAGAGCGAAAAGACGTCACCGTACGCGAGCAGAACCTGTTCAATGCCCGGCAGGCCGCCCTGCAATCCCAGATCCAGATCCTGCGTCAGCAGGCACAACAGCGTAAACAGGAAATTGCCGAGATCAATGGAAGGCTACGGCAGTTGCGTGCCAGCCTTGGCCTTGCCAACGAAGAAATGGAAATCACGGCGCCTCTGGTCAAGAAAGGGATCGTACCGAAAGTGGACTCCCTCAAGCTGCGCCGTGAGGTAAATGAGCTGGAAGGCCAGATTTCGGTGTCTGAACTATCTCTTCCACGCGTGGAAGGGGCGTTGAAAGAGGCAAACCAGCGTATTGAAGAGAAAATTCTCACCTTTAAAAGTACGGCATCGCAAGAACTGAGCCAGACCCGCGCAGAATATGAAGCGGCGCGCCAGGCCATTCTCGGTATCGAGGATCGGGTGGCGCGAACCGATGTGCGGTCGCCTGTAACAGGCGAAGTCAAGGATGTGAAGATCCGGACCATTGGAGGCGTTGTCAAGCCGGGACAGGACATTATCGAAATTGTCCCGATTGATGATACGCTTCTGGTGGAAGCCAATATCCGGCCCGCCGATATCGCCTTCCTTCGTCCCGGCCAGGAGGCAACGGTCAAAATCACAGCCTATGATTATTCGATTTATGGCGGATTACCGGCGAAACTGGAGCGGATCAGCGCCGATACTATCGTTGAAGAGAAATCCGGCGAAAGCTATTACCAGATTATTGTCCGCACTGATCAGAATTTCCTGAAACGAGGTGAAAACAACTACCCGATCATTCCGGGCATGGTCGCCTCCGTTGATATTCTGACGGGACATAAGACTGTGCTGGATTATATCCTGAAACCGATCCTGAAGACCCGGGATACGGCTTTGAGGGAACGCTGATGCGCCGCGTCATGATACAAAAGCCCTTTTACGCGATTCTGGCTGCTGGTCTTTTGCTCGTTGGTTTAACAGCGGGAGGATCGCTGCGTGCCGAAGTTACGGAACAGGGCCTTTTTGGCATGGTTGAGATTTCATCCGATAATCTTGACGCATTGCTACGCTGGCAAAACGTTGTGAAGAGTTTTCCGGACTTAGCGGCGGCGGCGGCCGATTGCGATGCAAGAATTGAAGATTGCAAATCGCAACAAATGACGCTGTGGCGTGCCAAAATCGCGGAGTTGGAACTGGCGGATAAACGTATCCAGATGCTTGAAATAAACCGCTTTTTAAACGGCTGGAAACATAATCCCGGCGAACAACTTGGCGGATCTGACGCCCGGTGGATTGTCCCGCTTGAGTTTCTTTCAAATGGCGGGGGATCACGCGATTTTGCCGTCATGAAATATATCAGCCTGAGAGAACTCGGCTTTGCTCCGGAAGCTATGCGGATTGTCATCGCCAGTGATGTCTTGCGCAATGAGACACACGGATTGCTGAGTGTCGAGCTTCGGGGGCGGCGCTACATCCTAGATAGCATCAACGATACGATCCTGGATGACCACCAAATCAATTATTATCTGCCTCTCTACTCGGTCAACGAAAAGACACGATGGGCGCATATTCCTCAGGACTTCCTGATCGCGCAGGAAGCTTCCGGGAGCGAGAGAAATGACTGACGCAACGTTAAAGCTCGAACTGAATTCCTTTCTATCCAAGGAGTCACCGGACGATAAGGGACTGATTGGAAACGCACCCATGAAATATGCAGCAATTTTTCTCGGCGTGCTTGCAATTCTTGGCTATTTCGTCTGCGATTACGCCATTGAATCACGCAAGGAGGCTCTGGTCGAGGAGCTGCATAAGCGGTTGGATGTCAGCGCGTCTGGCAAGGTCCGCGTGATTGAAACCTGGCTGGCCGGGACGGTTCAGAATGCGGACAGGATTGCGTCCAATGAACTTTTCCAGCTTTTTGCAACTGAAATAAACCTTGTCGGTAACGGCAAATTGAAAAATTCTCTGAATGCCCAGCTTCCGTATATGCAAAACGCCTTGAGCAATTTTACCGATCAGAACGGGCTGATTGGCGCGTATCTTATCGGTAAGGGAGGTCGGGCATACCTCGCCTCTGGCGACGCGCCCGCTCTCACCGATAGTCAGCGGCAAATGGCTCAGGAGCAATACACCAAAACCGATGTCACGTTTTTACCGTTCCGTGAAACTAGCGAAGGACTCGTCTTTGATTATCTGTTGCCAATCATGGCCGCACAGGCTGACCCCGCAGGCAATAGTGACGATGTTGTTGGTGCATTGTTGGTCAGCGTCCCCGCGTCGAGACCCCTTTCCGGATTACTGGAAACAGAGCCTTATAGCCTGCAAATTGACTCTACCCGGCTATACCAGGAGAATGACGGAAATTTCTTTGAAATTACACCTCTCAAGCCTCCGTACGTTGCTGCGCAGGCGGACATGAATTTTACACCCGACATTGTCGGTTTTCAGGAACTGCAAGATAGCAACGGTCGCGAAATCTACACCTCTGGCGCCGCTGTCAATAACACCAATCTGGTTGTTTTCCAGCTTATCAGTAAAGCTGAGGCACTTGTTTCCCTTCAGAATTACGCACTCTTCGTCTATGGACTTGCGATCTGCATTTTCATTATCGTCACTACAATCCTGACAACCATCTGGTTAATGCTCAAAAGCCAGGGCGCCCGTGCACTCGCGCATCAATACAAGGAGTTCGCCGCACAGATCAATGTCCAGCGGCGGTTGTTGGGGAGTATTAACAACACCATTGACGAGTTGATCAGCCTGACCGATCCGGAAGGACGCTATATTTATGCGAACCCCTCCCTGGCGCGACTGGCGGATTTCCCGCTCCGCTCCATTCCCGGCAAGACCGATCGGGACATTTTCGGCGATAAAGCGGCAAGAGATCTCGCCGAATATGATCGCAAGGCTATCGCGACAGAGCAAACGGTAAATGCCTTCGTTGATATCGAAACACGAGACGGAATGCGGACATTGCGGATTGCCAAATCACGCTTCCTTAATGAAGAAGGTACCTTTATCGGCATTGTGACGGTTTGCAGTGATATCACCGACTATGTGGAGTATCAGCGCCGCAAGGAAGAGATGGATCAGAAGTCCATCGCAGTCCTGTCTCATATGCTGGAGGCAAATGATCCGTATCTGTCTGATCATTCCGCACGTATGGCCCAGCTCGCTGACCATATTTCCACCGAGCTTGGGTTGCCGCCGGAGACACTCAAGGTTATCAATACAAGTGCACATCTCTCGCAAATCGGAAAAATATCAATCCCGCGCAAAATCAGGGAAAAGGCATCCCGGCTGACGGAGAGCGAGCAGAAAATCATGCAGGGCCATGTTCTGACCGCCGAAAAGATACTGACCAACGCTGACGTTGAAAAACCGGTCTTCGATGCCGTTACACAGATCAATGAACGGCTTGACGGTAGCGGCTATCCGAAAGGCTTGACGGCAAGCGAGATTAAAGTGCCAGCCCGGATCCTTGGTATGGCAGACATACTAATTGCCATAATTTCGCCGCGCTCCTATCGCGAAGCAACGACGGTTGACGAGGCACTTCGGGTGTTCAAAAACAATCCGGAGAAATATGATTCTGAAATCGTGGAAGCAATGGTCCGGTTTTTCGATACGGAGGTTGGCCGCGATTTCAAAGCCAGTATCGAAAAACGTGACAGGTAAAATCAGGATTCGTCGGAAATAATACTGCTCTTGATGAGCATATCCGTTGCGTCCGGCAGATCTTCCGGCGCGACACTGCCCAGTGTAAGATCCGAGCCGGATATTGTGAGTGTCCCGCCTTTTTCTGGGCCGCCTGCAGTAAACTCCACAGAGTTATTACCGCCGTCCGTCGCGATGTTCAGCGCGTCGAACAAGGCATCCAGATCAATTGCGCCATTCCCGTCCAGCTCCAGAAAGGCCGCATTGGTTTCATCGGCATCATTATGAACCGACTGATCATCAATATCTTGCCCGATGTCTTTCGCCTGTCCGTCACTCATCGTCATTACATCCTTCGCAAAACCATGACCTTATGAAGAGCCCATTGGTTAATTCTTCCTTACTCTAGCCCTTGCCACAAGCTGTTTCATCCCTCATTTAAGGTAGAATGTAACAAATTTTATCATATTTTCATAAAATTTTATGATCCGGGTCATTTTTGCGTCGCGGATACTCCTGCGCGAAACATATCAACAGACAAAGCTATACCGTCCGATTTTCCGCTGGAATGGGGTAAGGTTGCCACGTGGATACCCAGCAATGTGAAGTCTTTCCCCGTCTGGAGGAACAGGGGGGAACCGGAGTCACCCTTCGTTGCATCGCATTGATGCACCAATAAGGCTCCGGATTTACTGGATTGGATCCTATTAACTTTGCAGTTGGTATCAACCGTGAGGACATGTGCGATATCCCGACTATATCCACCTTGAACAACCGTGGAGCCTGTCGCTATAAAGTTGCCCAGATTACGCGGGTTTATTTTAGTAAGTTTGACAAAGCCGTATAGTTTCCCAAGCGGCTTTTCAAGGTGCGCGATCGCCCAATCATTTTCAAGTTCAGGGCGCAATTGCATTTTTATAGTTGACGCACCGCCCGCCACAGTGAAGCTCTTGATTTTCGAATGCGCCACGATATCTCCTTTGTCGTACCCCAGGACAAAATGGTAGGCACTTGGAACAGACCATCGATTACGCCGTTTATCCCAAAAGCAATGCGCCGCGGTCAGAATGGCAGACGGCCCGACAAGAACCGCCGTACAGTGATTTCCGGAGTGGTTTAGTCGACCGACCATACGCCATGGATAGGCGGAAATATCCACCCTCACTCGGTTGTCATCTCCTTTAATTCCCAATACCTCAAGCTTCTTCAACGGCATAACCTGGCCGGTGGCGCCCGGATCCGCGTTGTCGGCCCACAGGTAGTCCGGCAGAAGTACAGCAAAACCCGTCGAAAGCGTCAAAACCAGCACGGTTCTCAACTGGATCTTAAACAAGCGCCCGAAAATCAGCCTCATACAGTCCCAATCAAACAGGAAGTCCGACTCTTTTACGGAATGTTTCGTCGCGGATGGTTAATTCCTGCCCGGCAAGATCGCTCGCGGCGTCACTGCAAAGCCATGCAATTGCCTTCGCCGGCTCTTCCGCTGCCGCCAGGTTTTCACGGGGAATCTGGCTTACCGGATTGATGCCGGACGCGCGAATTGCTACCTGCATTTCAGTATCAACAATACCGGGCGCAAAACCATAGACACGCACGCCTTTCTCGCCAGCCTCCAGCGCTGTCGCCCGGGTCAGCATATAAACCCCGGCCTTGCCGGAACAATACGCTCCCCAGCCTTCCATCGGTCCGTGAGCAGCACCGGAGCTGATATTGACAATCACACCCGACTGTTGTGCCAGAAAATTCGATAAAACGGCCCGTGTGCCGTGATAGACACCCAGGAGATTGACCGAAATATTGCGCGCCCATTCGGCCGGGTCACTCTCGGCAATCAAACCAATCGGATCGACGATACCCGCGTTGTTGATCAAGGCGTCAATCTTCCCGTAACGGTCCAGCGTTTCTGTGACCATCTTTTCCACCGCCGCAAAATCGGAGACATCACAGCTTGCCGCAAACGCCTCCCCCCCGGAATTTTTAATTTCTTCCAGCACCGTGCTGCAGGAGGCGGCGGACCGCGCGCTTAGACAGAGTTTTGCACCACTTTCCGCGAGCGCGACAGCGGCCGCGGCACCAATGCCACGACTCGCGCCTGTAACAATGATGACCTGATCTGACAACTGACTCATAAATTAGTATCCTGACATTTATTTGTATTAATCTCTAGAAAGAGGAATTTGGCGTTTTCAAGAACGCCTCTTCTTCTTCGGTGCTTTCCCTGCCCAGCTGTTTATTCCGATGCGGGAACCGGCCAAATCTTTCAATGATGGCGTAGTGTTGTTCCGCATAGTCCATGGCCTCATCTGATCCCAGCTCACCAAACAGCTTGACCGAGAGTTTCTGATCTTCCATGTCTTCACTATGTTCGAACGGTAGCGCGGCAAACTGCTTTTCAACATCATTGAGTTCATCATAATAACCGCGCGCAAGCATGTTCCTGGCAATTTCCCGTGCCTTTCCATCGGCGACGAATGCATGCGGAGAATCGCGAAACATATTTCGGGTAAACTGATCAAACAGCAAAATCAAAGCAAGGGATCCTCGGGCGCTGTCCGCCCAATGGAGCAGTTCTCCAGCCTCTGCCTTTTCAAAATCGTTGAGAAATTTCTTGCGAATTTCAGCATCAAAATCGGGATTTTTCTTGAACCAGACTTCCCGTGGCTTGCCGTAATCTTTGTTGCTCTCTGGTAAAAACCAGAAATCCAGAATTTCCTGAATGCGGTCCAAGGTTACCTCTTATCAAAATTTGGAGTGTGAGAGAAACCTATATAGACCTGCTGTCGAAAACAAGCTTCACATGGAAATAATAGAAGGAAAGCTATGGCAAAAGAATACGCAAATGTTATGTCTTGTCCTTGCCGCTGTCCTTGCGCTCCTGCTCAATCAATGCCTGATAGGCTGCGGCATCCTCACTTTGTATAATCGTTTCAGACCCTTCTGCGCGTGACGAAGCAGCATTTTCATCTGCATCACCTTCCGCTGTTTTCGACCGCTTTGATTTGTTCGTCTTAAGGGAATGGAGATATCCCGTCGTTGCCTTTGCGGCCCGGACAACCGCCACTGTTTCCTTGCCGTAGGCTTTATTCCAGAACAGCTGGAAATTGCTGGCCTGCCCTGCCGCCACAGTCTGCGCCCGTCTTGCCGTCAAAAGCCAAAGCGGGCTGACCATCAAGCTCAGGGCGATGACCGTAATCATCAATTGAGAAATATCACGTGACACATATCCACTCCCCCCGCCGATTGCCATAAGCAAGAAGGAAAATTCTCCGATCTGTCCAAGGGCAGTACCTGCGATAAAGGCCGAGCGCCAATCAACGCCGGTAACCCTCAGAATAACGATATTAATTACTGTTTTCCCGACAATAACAACAAGCAGCATAACCAGGACAAGACCAATATTCTGCCAGATATAGGTCACGTCCATCAAAAGCCCTATTGAGAGGAAAAAGATCATCAGCAGGATTGATTGTATAGGCTGTGTTGCCTCAACAATACTTTTGCGCTCCTGACTGTTGCCGATGATAAGCCCCGCAAGGAAGGCACCAAAGGCTGGCGATGTGCCGAGAAGACCGCTGATTGCAGCAAGTCCAAGACAAAATACAATCCCGAAGAGGGGCGCCAGATCCGCATGACCCGAAATCGCCTGCAGGAAGGGAAGATGAATTCTTTCGCGGCGACTCAGGAAAAGGATAAGCCCGACAAGAAACGCAACGGCAAGGCCAAGTGTAAGGAGGAGTATTGGTACATTCAGCGCTTCACCGGAAAGGCTGCCGACTATCAGCAGCATGGGCACCACGGCAAGGTCCTGCGCAATCAGAAGACCAATGGCGATATTACCCGTACGCTGATGCAGCTCGCCGATATCCTCGAGGATTTTCACCGCAACCGCCGTCGAGCTGATAGACAGACTGAAAGCGATCAGTACGGTCAGCTCCCAGGGCCAGTCAAGATAAAGCGCGATGACACCGACAACCAGATACGCCACAGCAACCTGAAGAAAAACGCCGCCGATTGCGGTTTTCCAGATGCGCATAAAGGATTTCAGGTTCAGCTCCATCCCGATCAGATAAAGCAACATCAACACACCGAGTTCAGCGAGGATTTCCACATTCTCCCGGTCTTCAACAAAGCCGAATGTCGATCGGCCCAGCACCATTCCGGTCAGCAGGTAACCAACGATGGCTGGTTGCTTGAGCCGAGTCATTATCATCCCGAGAACCAGGGCAACTGTCGCGATGATAGCAATTTCCGTGAGTTGATGCATTGTGAGCTTCGGAACCTGCGAAAAGATGTTTCGAATTAAGAGGATACGTTTACGCAGGCAAAAGCGCAAGGCATGTCCACTGCCTTGCAGTATTTTATTCTAGACTCCCGGGCATCAGCGCTGGATATCCCAGAAACGATTAATTTCCTTCGCGGATATCCTGAAAATATCATCGATAGTCAATCGGTAATGACGCGCCAGATCAGCAAGAAGGCAGAGTTCGTCAAGATAGGTCTTCTCACATTGAAATCGTTCACAGATTTCCGTGTTGCTCATCATTTGATGCGAACGCAATAGTATGGCGACCCGATAACGGTTTGCAGTTCTGGACTGATCTGCGAAACGCAAGACAAGACGGATGAATTTATCCGCCGCCGAGACCAATTTCTCCGCTGGATAAAGCAGCACACTTGAACGCACGAACTGCCGACATAATTTAGCTACGTACGGCGTTTTCGGCAACGCCTGGAGTTCCAGATACCGACGAACCACTTCGCGTCGACAGAAGATCATCTTCTTTGGCATAATCCGTGAAAGTGTCAGGAAGGCCGGTGCATATAGCGCAAGCTGGTGAAAAGTCATAAGCTTTTCCATGAATCGGTACTCGGCCAGCCACATCCGTTGTTTCAACGCTGGCAGGCGCGCCAGTTCTCCTTCAACTGTATCACGTAGGGCCGCACGCTCCTGATTCTCGTCCAAACGACGGCTTTCCGCATAGGCACGCGTGATACGGTTATCAATCAGATACGGTCGTTCCCAGCAGCTTGGCGGCGATGCATTTCGCTTCCAGGGCAGATTTTTGCGATGCCTTAGCAGGCCGGAAGCAATGAAAGAATCGATCTCGCCATCATGCATGGATTTTGTGCAGTCCTGATTGTCGACATGTGACAATTCAGACGCTCAATAAACCGCCTGCGTGATGAAAATATACCATAAATCAGGCGGAAATGGTCGATACGGACATCTGTATGGGCCCGTCTTTTCGCTTGTTCCAGAATTGCGAGACATAGGGATTATCGCTACGCACCGCTTCGCGGACATCGCCTGTCCAGACAACACGCCCTTCATGCAACATGGCGATCCGATCGGAAATAATGCGTGCCGTCAGCAAATTGCTGGTGATTGCCATTACGGTGCTGCCCAGCTCTCGCACATTATTGAATATCTGATCGTTGATCACGTTACTCATAATCGGATCAAGGCCCGCCGTCGGTTCATCAAGGAACAGGATCGGCGGGTCACCGGCGATAGCACGAGCGAAACCCACCCGCTTCTGCATCCCGCCCGAAAGCTCCGCCGGGTAAAGATCGGCGACATCAGCAGACAATCCGACCGATCGCAGCTTTTTGATCGCCATCTCCTTGACATCGGCTTTACTCATGCCTGACTGTTGGCTCAACCGAAAGCCGATGTTTTCCCATACCCGCAAACCATCAAACAGCCCGGAACGCTGAAACAGAATACCGAAATTGCGAAAAAACGCTACCCGATCCTTCTCCGGCAAGTCGCTGACTTCCTTGCCATCAAGCATAATTGATCCGCTATCAGGCTTGATGAGGCCAAGGATGCATTTGAGCGTAAGCGTCTTGCCCGCGCCGGAAGGCCCGATCAGCGTAAGAATCTCACCGGTTTTCACCTCCAGATTTATGCCGTTCAGCACCTGAACGCCGTCAAAGCTCTTGCAGAGGTCCTTGACCACAATCTTATTTTCAACTGTCTCCGTCATGAGCATGAAACTACAGGATAAATTTCCGAAAACAAACCGCATTCTGACGTGAAGGGGCAGTTTTTCCAAGGCACGATCACCCAACAGGTATAATCACCGGATCTTGGGAAAATGCACCATATGACAATCGCTAGCGGATTGACAGGAGACGCATTCCGCCGTAGCGTCCGGATCGATGGTTCCCAATCCGGGATTATAAGGGAATGCGGTGCGATTTTTAATCAATGCCGCGGCTGTCCCCGCAACTGTAAGCGATTAGCCAGCACAGAAGCCACTGAGAAAATCGGGAAGGTATGTGTCGGTGCCATTCGCAAGCCAGGAGACCTGCCATCAATTGTGTTAATGTCAGCTACATGACGGAGGATCATGATGAGCGTAATCGCTTCGCGTCTTATTTACCGGCATTCTGATAGCCCTTGCGCCTTGGCACCTTACGGCTGCGGCCTCTTCTTTCAATCAATGGAGCTCACGATATGAGCGAGAAAATCCCCGCGACCGTCATTACCGGATTTCTTGGCGCCGGAAAAACCAGTCTTATCCGCAATCTGATTGAAAATTCAGGCGGCCGGAAAATCGCGTTGATCATTAATGAATTCGGGGACCTGGGCGTCGATGGCGAGCTTCTGAAAGGATGTGGTAACGAAAATTGTACGGAAGACGATATCGTCGAGCTTGCCAACGGCTGTATTTGCTGCACTGTCGCTGATGACTTTCTGCCAACGATCCAGAAACTGCTCGACCGTGAAAATCGCCCCGATCATATCATCGTTGAAACGTCGGGGCTCGCGCTTCCGAAACCACTGGTCCGGGCTTTTGGCTGGCCTGAAGTGCGAACTCAGGTCACAGTTGATGGCGTGGTAACGGTAGTTGATGGCCCCGCCTATCGCGACGGGCTGTTTGCGGCCAACCCCGACGCCGTGCAGGCACAGAGGGAGGCTGACGAAAATCTCGATCACGACAGCCCGCTTGAAGAGCTTTTTGAAGATCAGCTCAACTGCGCCGATCTGATTATTTTCAACAAGGCCGATTTGCTCGATGAAACGTCTATATCCGAGGCAACCGCTACCCTGAAAGGACGAGTCCGCCCGTCCGTCAAGATGCTACAGTCAAGCCACGGCAAGATTGATGTGCGCGTGCTTCTGGGCCTGGGCGCGGCGGCGGAAGACGACCTCGCCGCACGTCCCTCTGTTCATGACGATGCGGATGATCACGAACATGATGACTTTGAGAGTTTCGTGCTGGATATCGGTGAAATAACGTCTCCTGAGGACCTGATCTTCAGACTGGAATCCGCGATTTCCGCCCATGATATTTTACGCGTCAAAGGCTTTATCGCAGTTGCCGGCAAGGAAATGCGGATGGTTCTGCAAGGCGTGGGAAACAGGCTTCAGCATTATTTCGATCGTGACTGGAAAGAAGGTGAGGCCCGGATCAGCAAGCTGGTTATTATCGGTAAGCATGATATAGACAAGGCCGCCGTCACCCGGATGATAACGGCCTGACATGCATTTGCTGGCAGCCATACCGGGCGGAATCGCGGATGGGTCGGAAGCGGTCGATCTCGGGCAGACACCGGGGGAGATAGTCTTCCTGTCATCGGCGGATACGGAACTTTCCAGCCTCGCGATCGCTCAAAAGACACGACCGGATGGCCCGTCATTGCGGCTCGCCAATAATATGCAGCTGTCGCATAACCTTTCTGTCGATACCTATGTTGAGGATATTGTCGCCCATGCGAGGCTGGTCGTTGTTCGGCTTCTGGGCGGGATCGGCTATTGGCCCTATGCAGTCGAGAAAATCACGGAATGTTGCCGCCGACACGGCATCAAACTCGCGCTCCTGCCCGGTGATGACCAACCGGATGAGGAACTTGCCGCGCTGAACACGCTCCCGCGGGAGGCCGCTCACCGGCTTTGGCAATATCTGGTTGAAGGCGGTGCCGAAAATTATAACGGCTTTCTGGGCTATGCGCGTTATTTGCTGGACGGCAAAAGCGACTGGCAAGAGCCTAAACCGCTTATGAAGGCTGGCCTTTACTGGCCGGGGATTGACAGGCCGGATATAAGCAGTCTCCGCCTGCACTGGAAAAAGGATGCGCCCGTCGCAGGTATTATTTTCTACCGCGCGCTTTTTCAGGCGAATAATCTTGCACCTGTGAATGACCTGATTACCGCCTTGCAGGCACGGAATATCAATCCCTTGCCCTTGTTTGTTTCCAGCCTCAAGGACCGGATGTCAGCAGAGATAGTCGCGCATCACTTGTATGAAGCCCCACCGTCTGTTCTGCTTAACGCGACTGGCTTCGCCATCTCCAACCCCGGTGCCGCGCGAAAGGAAACACCCTTCGATGCAGCGGATTGCCCAATCCTGCAGGTTATATTTTCAGGCGGCAACGAAGCCGCATGGCGCGATGGCGTTACCGGACTGACTGCGCGGGATATTGCCATGAATGTCGCCCTGCCAGAGGTTGATGGCCGCATCCTTTCACGCGCGGTCTCTTTCAAGTCCGACAACGGTTTCGACAGAGCGACGCAAACGAATATCATTGCCTATAAATCCGTGCCGGACCGCATCGATTTTGTCGCGGACCTCGCTTTAAGTTGGGCACGGCTTCGGATAGCAAAACCTCCAATGCGCAAAATCGCGCTGATCCTGGCGAACTATCCCAACAAGAATGGTCGCATCGGTAATGGGGTCGGGCTTGATACGCCCGCAGGGTCGATTGAAGTATTGAAGGCGTTAAAAGCCCATGACTACAATGTTTCCGATATTCCCGAATCTGGAAATGAGCTGATCAATAGCCTGCTGGAAGGCCCGACGAATGACCGTCGCGATAGGGATAAGCTAAAATCCGGCCTTTCATATTCTATGGAATATTATAAGGAATTTTTTAAGCGCCTCCCCGGTTCCCTGCAATCCGCCATTCTGGGTCGTTGGGGGGCGCCGGAAGATGATCCCTTTGTTGATGGGGGCGACTTCAGGCTGGCGACACTCAGGCTTGGCAATATCATTGTCGGGATCCAGCCCGCACGCGGCTATAATATCGATCCTGCCGCCAGCTATCATGACCCGGCTCTCGTGCCGCCACATGGCTACCTCGCCTTCTATGCCTTCCTGCGGGAGACGGAAAAGGTTCACGCCGTTATACACATGGGAAAGCATGGCAACCTTGAGTGGCTGCCCGGAAAATCCGTTGCGCTTTCGGAAGAATGCTACCCTGAGGCGGTTTTCGGGCCGACAGTTCATCTTTATCCTTTTATCGTCAATGATCCGGGCGAAGGGACGCAGGCCAAGCGCCGCGCCAATGCCGTTATTATCGATCATCTGACCCCCCCCATGACACGGGCGGAAAGCTATGGCCCGCTTGCCGATCTTGAGCGGCTGGTCGATGAATATTATGAGGCGGCGGGTGTTGATCCGCGCCGGATAACACTGCTTCGCACGCAGATACTGGAACTGACCCAATCGACCGGCATTGACATTGACTGTGGAATTATAGCGGAGGACCCAGAAGATAACCAGCTTTCCAAGCTCGATAATTATCTCTGCGAATTGAAAGAGCTACAGATCCGCGATGGCCTGCATATTTTTGGTGCCTCACCGACGGGCCGCCAACTCACCGATCTGCTGGTCGCACTCCTGCGTATTCCACGTGGGAATGGCATAGGCGTTAATGCCTCCCTCATACGCAGCATCGCGGAAGACCTGGAACTTTCTGAAGACTTCGATCCGCTCGATTGCGAGATGGGCGCGGAATGGACTGGCGCGCGACCCGATGTGCTGGCCTTTGATGGCACATGGCGATCCAATGGCGATACGGTGGAGCGGATTGAACTGCTTGCCTCTGAACTAGTAGCCGGAAAAAAGGTGCCCGACCCCGATTGGTTGCATACTCGCACTGTGCTGGAAGGTTTAAGCGATACGCTACGTCCCGCCGTTGAGATGAGCGGCAAAGCCGAAATCGACGGGCTTCTTAAAGGATTAAACGGGCAATTTGTCGAGCCGGGCCCCTCAGGCGCCCCGACGCGCGGTCGGAGTGACGTCCTTCCGACGGGCCGAAACTTCTATTCCGTCGATTGCCGCGCCGTGCCGACACCTACGGCATGGCTTCTCGGCTGGAAATCAGCCGGGCTTCTGATCGATCGTTACCGGCAGGAAAATGGCGCATGGCCGAAAACGATGATCCTGAGCGCCTGGGGCACATCCAACATGCGTACGGGCGGTGACGATATTGCGCAAGCCCTCGCCCTGATGGGGGTGCGGCCGACATGGGACAAAGCCTCCAACCGGGTGACGGGTTTTGAAATCCTGCCCGCCCGCATTCTCGATCGCCCCCGTGTGGATGTGACATTACGTGTTTCCGGTTTTTTCCGCGATGCCTTTCCGCAACAGATGGCGCTGTTCGATAGCGCCGTCCGGGATGTTGCCGCGCTGGAGGAGGATGAGAAAACAAACCCTCTCGCCGCCCGCGTCCGCAGCGACAGGGTAGAGCTGATGAAATCCGGCCTGACAGAGGAAGCGGCGACAAAGCGTGCCGCTTACCGCCTGTTCGGCTCCAAGCCCGGCGCATATGGCGCAGGGTTACAGGCGCTGATTGACGAAAAAGGCTGGACCGATGAAGGCGACCTTGCCCGCGCCTATGTCGCCTGGGGCGGCTATGCTTATGGTGCCGGAGAAGAAGGCGTGGCCGAACACTCTCTCTTCGAGAAAAGGCTCGGGCATGTTGAGGCAGTTGTCCACAATCAGGATAACCGTGAACATGACCTGCTCGACAGCGATGACTATTACCAGTTTGAAGGCGGCGTAACGGCGGCGGTTCGGCATATCAAGGGCACACAACCCATTGTATATCACAACGATCATTCCCGGCCCGAAAGCCCGAAAATCAGGACGCTCGAAGAGGAAGTCGGCCGTGTTGTCCGCGCGCGGGTCGTTAATCCAAAATGGATTGAGGGCGTTATGCGCCATGGCTATAAAGGCGCATTCGAAATGGCCGCAACGGTCGATTATCTTTTTGCTTTCGCCGCGACCGCAAAAGCCGTCAGGGATCATCATTTTGATGCCGTGTTTGACGCCTATCTGATGGATGGCAAGGTCCGGGATTTCCTGAAGGACAACAATCCGGATGCCTTGCAGGAAATGACGGACAGGTTTCAGGAAGCACTGGATCGGGGACTTTGGCGTCCCCGCAGAAACACCATCCATGATGAGCTGAACTTACTAAGACAGGAGGGAGCCCGATGAGCATTAATCTGACACCGGAAGAAATCGCCCGCGCCAATGAGAAGGCGGCAAAGAAAAAGGCCGCGCGCGACAAAATGCTTGCAACCAAAACAATCAAAAAGGGGCTGCTGATTGTTCATACCGGCAAGGGCAAAGGTAAGTCTACGGCGGCATTCGGCCTTGCGGCACGTGCCATCGGCAACGATATGAAAGTCGGCGTCGTACAGTATGTAAAAGGGAAATGGCAGACGGGAGAACGAAAAGTTCTTGAAGCCTTTCCGGACCAGATTGAAATCCACAGTATGGGAGAAGGCTTTACCTGGGAAACCCAGGATCGGGAACGCGATATCCGTGCCGCGGAAAAGGCGTGGGAGAAATCAAAGCAAATGATCGAGGCCAGCCGTGGCGACAATCCGGCCTTTGACATGGTTATCCTCGATGAGCTGAACATCGTCCTTCGTTATGACAGCCTGCCACTCGACGACGTGATCGAGTTCCTTAAAAACAAGCCGGAAAAGCTTCATGTGGTTGTCACTGGTCGCAATGCGAAGGACGAACTGATCGAGATCGCGGATCTGGTAACCGAAATGACCCAGATCAAGCATCCCTTCCGCTCCGGCGTCAAGGCGCAGGTCGGGATCGAATTCTGATGGCGGCTGCCCTCATGTTGCAGGGAACGGGTTCGGATGTCGGCAAGTCGCTGCTTGTCGCCGGTCTCGCCCGTGCCTACAGCAACCGAGGACTAAAAGTCCGGCCGTTCAAGCCACAGAATATGTCGAACAACGCTGCCGTCACGATTGAGGGTGGCGAGATCGGCCGCGCGCAGGCCCTTCAGGCGCGGGCCGCCCGAACACCGCTCCTCAACGACATGAATCCCGTCCTCCTGAAGCCGCAAACGGAGACCGGCGCACAGGTGATTGTACAGGGAAAAATGTACGGCAATGCTATGGCCCGGGAATACCAGGCCCTGAAGCCCCAACTTCTCATCAAGGTACTGGAGAGTTTCGAGCGCATCGGTAAGGATGCCGATCTTGTCCTGATCGAGGGCGCGGGCAGCCCTGCCGAGATAAATCTCCGTGCCCATGACATTGCGAATATGGGCTTTGCCGAGGCGGCGGATGTGCCCGTCATCCTTGCGGGCGATATTGATCGGGGCGGTGTGATCGCGCAGATCGTCGGCACGCATATGCTTCTCTCCCCCTCCGAGCAAAGGCGGACCCGTGGCTATATCATCAATAAGTTTCGCGGAGATATCAGCCTTTTTGACGATGGCCTTAAAATCATCACGAAAAAAACGGGGCTTCAGAGTTATGGCATACTGCCCTTCTTTGAACAGGCCCATAAATTGCCGCCCGAAGATGCCTTTTCCATCACGTCACGACCTGCACGAGAAGGCGTCATCAATATTGCCGTTCCCGTCTTTTCGCGCATTGCGAATTTTGATGACCTGGATCCGCTGCTCGCCGAACCCGGAGTCGCCGTCCATATGATCCGGCCGGGGGATCCGATTCCTTCGGGCATGGACGTAATCCTGCTACCCGGCTCCAAGGCGACGCTCGCCGACATGGATTTTATTCGCACACAAGGCTGGGATATCGATATCCTTGCCCATGTCCGGCAAGGCGGAACCGTCGTTGGCCTGTGCGGCGGTTATCAGATGCTCGGGCGACGCTTGAGTGATCCTCAAGGCATCGAAGGGCCTGTACGGGAAGTTGACGGGCTTGGTCTTCTCAATTTTACAACCGTGCTGGCCTCAACAAAAAAGCTCATCGAGGAACGCGGCCGCGAAACCCTGACGGGCGAAACGGTCTCTGGCTTTCACATGCATGTCGGAAAAAGCAAAGGCCCGGCGCTGGATCGGCCTCTGCTGCATCTTTCGTCGGGACCGGATGGCGCCCTGTCGGAGAGCAACCGGATAATGGGATGCTATCTACATGGCATATTCTCATCCGATAAATTCCGATTAAATTTTCTTAACCGGTTTAAATTTAGAAATGAAAAAATTGATGATTTCGAGATAGTTGTGGAAAAAACATTAGATGATTTATCATATTTTATGGAGAAGAACCTGAACCTTGATGGATTGTTGGAGGTTGCCAATGGCACTAGCTGAAGCAGTATACTACAAAGGCAAGGCACAGCAAAAGCGCCATCATCAGGCCGCCGGAAACGCGGTACAAAAGGAGCGCGCGCGTGATATGCTCTGGCCCGACATTCCGGGAACCCTCCCTATTCATCCAGTAGTCGGCAATCTCTTCGCCGCCGTAAGTTCGCGGACCGGCAAGAGCGACACCGAGCGCGCCAGCCATCGCCGCTTCGGGCCAGCCGGCATTAAAACTCCGATGTCGGGACGCATCCCGCCGCATGGCCCGAAAAGCCTGTGCGCCACTCGCGCCCGCAACCATACAGGCGGAAATCCCGATCAGAAGCCCGGTGAGACGGGCCGGAACATAATTGACAATATCGTCGATCCTGGCTGCCGCCTTGCCGAAAAATTCATACCGTTCATTGCGATGCCCGATCATACTATCGAGCGTATTAACAGCCTTGTAGGCGCATATGCCCGGCAAACCCAGCAGCGTAAACCAGAAAATCGGCGCGACAGTCCCGTCGGAAAAATTCTCGGCAAGAGATTCAATCGCGGCACGGGAAATTGCACTTTCATCAAGGCTTTCCGGATCGCGGCCAACGATATGCGATACGGCCGCCCGACCCGCACCCAGGCTTTCCTCCAGCCCCAGCGCAACGTCATGAACATGAACATACAGGCTGCGCCAGGCGATCAAACTACTCGCCAGTATAGCAAGCAGGATCATCCCGAGAGGATGAAAACCGCAAAGCATTGCAATCAGATAACCAACGCTGGCCGACAGCAGAATAAAACTGACGCTCATGACGGCGCCAAAGGTGAAGCGGGTCCGGTTGCTGAGGTCGTAATTGCTAAATCTGACGTCCATCGCCGAAATCGGAATACCCAGCAAAACCACAGGGTGGGAAACGATTCGATAAAGCCACTTCGGATCCCCGAAAAGTGCATCAATTACCAACGCCAAAAGAATAATCAGCGGCGGCGTTATGAAAGCGGAACCGGATGTGAAAAGGGTACTGGACATGGGCGCACCATGATCTTGGCGGCAGGGCGCGTCAAGCCTGAATCTGTTGGCATTCATCGCCCTACATCGTTAAAAAGATTATCCGCGCAGGCCACAGCTTGCGCCAACCGGAGCTTGATATGACAGAAAAATATGGCGTAATGGTCTGTGGCCACGGCAGCCGTGATGAGGGGGCGGTAACCGAATTTGCCACCGTCGCAAAAGGCATCGCAGAACGCCTGCCGCAATATAAGGTGGATTCAGGATTTCTTGAGTTTGCAACACCGGTCATCCGCGATGGCCTCGACCGCCTTCGGGAAAGCCACCATAACCATATCCTTGCCATTCCGGGCATGTTGTTTGCGGCGGGGCATGCCAAGAATGATATCCCGTCCGTTCTCAACCGGTATGCCGCGGAACATGAGGGGCTTACCATTTCCTACGGGAGAGAGCTTGGCATCGACCCTAAAATGATCCGTGCGGCAGGGGAACGAATCCGTGAAGCATTGGCGACGGCAGATGCCGATGTCCCCCTGCATGAAACCATGCTTGTTGTTGTCGGTCGCGGAGCTTCGGATCCGGATGCCAATTCCAATGTCACCAAGGTTATGCGGCTCCTGTGGGAGGGGCTCGGCTTCGGATGGGGGGAGACGGTATACTCCGGCGTTACTTTCCCGCTGGTTGAACCCGGTCTGGAACATGCGGCGCGGCTTGGCTACAAGCGAATTGTCGTCTTCCCCTATTTCCTGTTCACCGGCATTCTCGTAAATCGAATCTATGATTATACGGACAAGGTGGCCGCTGCCCATCCAGAGATCGAGTTTATCAAGGCCCCCTATCTGAACGATCACCCTCTCGTTCTTGATTGCTTCGCTGAGCGAGTGACTGAAATCCTTGATGGCACTAACAATATGAACTGCGGGATGTGTAAATATCGAGAACAAGCGCTCGGGTTTGAGGATGAAGTCGGTCTTAAGCAGGAAAGTCACCATCACCATGTCGAAGGAATCGGCACGGGAGGAGAGAAAAACCATTCCCACAGCCATGATCACCATCATGATCATTCTCATGACCATGAACACTCCCATGATCATCATGCGCATGGACACCATCACCACCCCTATCCCCATGCCGACCATCCTCTGGGACCGGTTACCATGAAAAAGGATGGTCGCTAACGCCATGTTTGATTACATCCGCGATCCCAAGGCCATCTATGAAAAGTCCTTCGCGACCATCCAGTCCGAAACCGATTTTTCCGGCTTTGATACAGCGACGAAAGCGCTCGCGACACGGATCATCCATGCCTGCGGTATGCCGGAAGTAGTTTCCGACCTTGCCTTTAGTGCTGACATAGCTTCTTCGACAGTCGAAGCTCTCAAGGAAGGCGCGCCGATCCTCTGCGATTGCGAGATGGTGTCACATGGAATTATTCGGCGCCTTCTTCCCGCCCGGAACGACGTTATTTGTACGCTTAACCGGGACGAGGTTCCGGAAATGGCCGCAAAGTTAAAGACAACCCGCTCCGCCGCCGCCGTTGAGCTTTGGCTAAAACAGCAGGAAGGAAGCATTATTGTGATCGGGAACGCCCCGACTGCGCTTTTTCACTTGCTTGAACAGCTAGAAACTGGCGCACCCAAACCTGCTGCCATCCTTGCTTTTCCTGTCGGTTTTGTGGGCGCCGCGGAATCCAAGGAAGCCCTGATCAAGCACAATTACGGCGTTCCCTATGTCACACTCCGGGGCCGCAAAGGGGGGAGCGCCATGGCCGCCGCCGCACTCAACGCCCTTGCGGCTCTTTCGGGGCAGACTGAATGACAGCATGGCTAAGCATCGTTGGTATTGGGGAAGACGGAATTGAGGCGATTTCTTCTTCCGCGAGGCAGGCAATCGAAAAGGCTACGCTGCTTATCGGCGGGGATCGACATCTAGCGATGCTGCCGGATGACGGGCGGGAGCGAAAAACATGGCCCAGCCCGTTGATGATCCTTGTTGATGAAATCATGGCGCGGCGGGGAGAGAGAATCTGCATCCTCGCGACAGGGGATCCTATGCATTACGGGATCGGCGTTACATTCGCCAAGCGCCTGCCCGCAGAGGAACTTGCAATATTTCCCTCCCTCTCCGCCTTCTGTCTTGCGGCGGCAAGGCTGGGATGGGACCTCTCCCGGACAGAAACCATCACCTTGCATGGTCGTCCGCTTGAAATGCTGATCCCTCATCTAGCTCCTGATGCACATATCCTGGCCCTTTCCGATAGCGGCGAAACACCGTCCAGGGTTGCAGATTTGCTCCTATCCCGAGGGCTCGGCGATAGCGAAATGATCGTTCTGGAACATATGGGCAGTGTGCAGGAAGGCATCGATCATGGGACAGCCCGCGAATTTTCCGGTAGATCCTTCCGTGATTTCAATACGATTGCAATACGCTGTCCCGCGATAGCCGGCGCAGAAATTTATCCAACTTATCCGGGCATTCCTGATGATGCTTTCCTCCATGACGGGCAACTCACGAAACGTGAGGTTCGCGCGGCAACCCTCTCCGCCCTTGGGCCTTTTCCGGGGCAGTTCCTGTGGGATGTCGGGGCGGGATGCGGGTCTGTCGCCATTGAATGGATGAGGTCTCATCCTCGCAATCGCGCCGTCGCTATTGAGGCACGCCGCGACCGGTTCGACCTGATTGAAAAGAACCGTATTAATCTCGGCGTACCACAACTTAAAACCATGAACGCCGCCGCACCCAACACCTTAACCGGTCTGGAGGCTCCCGATGCCGTCTTCATCGGCGGGGGCTTGCGCATTGAGAATCTGTTCGAGATAAGCTGGGATTCGCTTAAACCCGGCGGAAGGCTGGTTGCAAATGCCGTAACGATAGAGGGTGAGCAGAGGCTATTTCAGTGGCGGGAACGATATGACGGAACACTCACCCGGCTCAATTTTTCCCGCGCGGAGAAAATCGGTGACTTCACAAGCTGGAAGCCGTTCCGGCAGGTTACTCAGATACGATTGGTAAAAGAATGACGGGAACTCTCTACGGTCTCGGGATCGGTCCCGGCGATCCGGATCTCATTACCCTGAAGGCCCTGAAACGGCTGCAGGCAACGTCTGTCCTCGCCTATCCGGCGTTGGAGGATGGAGAAAGCCTCGCGCGAGCAATCATCGCCCCGCATTTGACTTCTCCGAAAACAGAGATAGCCATTCGTATCCCGATGACGATTGAGCGCGCACCGGCACAGGCCGCCTATGATGTTGCAGCGGAAGAACTCAGTATACATCTGAACGCCGGGCGGGATGTCGTCGTCCTCTGTGAGGGAGACCCCTTCTTCTATGGTTCCTTCATGTATCTTTTTGGCCGTATTGCAGAAAAATTTCCGGTAGAGGTTATTCCCGGCGTTTCCTCGCTTACGGCCTGCGCAACAGCGCTGCAATCTCCTTTATCCGCCCGCAACGACGTTCTCACGGTGCTACCAGCGCCGCTGCCCTCTGATATACTGGCTGCACGGCTTCAGGAAACCGATAGCGCCGCTATCATGAAAATCGGTCGGCATTTCGAACGGATACGACAGTTGATATTCGATCTCGGGCTGGAAGAAAACGCACGATATATAGAGCGAGCGACCATGGAGAATGAGAAAATCCTGGCTCTCAGGGATGTGCCAAAAGACGCTGCTCCCTACTTTTCCATGATCCTCATTCATAAACGGGGGCAGGCATGGAAATGACCCCTCCCATTGCAATTATTCTTCTGAATGAAAGCGGACGGGAAACCGCCGAAAAATTGCAGAGATTCTATCCGGAAGCCCTGCTCCATGGTCTTAACGGACGCGTTAAAGAAGCCGATATCACTTTTCAGCAAACCGCGGCGCATATACAGGAACTGTTTCGCGCGGGCACGCCAATCCTGGGCATTTGCGCCTCTGCCATCCTGATCAGATGTCTGGCGCCCGCTCTGAAAGACAAGTTGGCTGAACCTGCAGTCCTCGCGATTGCCGACGATGGTCGGAACGTAGTTCCCCTCCTAGGTGGTCATCATGGGGCAAACAAAATGGCGGCGGAAATGGCGGAAGCGTTAGGGGCTAACGCCGCGATCACCACCGCAAGCGATATTCACTTTAACATCGCGCTGGACGATCCACCGCAGGGCCTGGTTCTCGCCAATCCGCAGCATGTGAAAGGGTTTATTGCGCGATTGCTTGGAGGCGAGGCAATCAGGCTCGAAGGGGAACATGATTGGCTTGGCAACTCAGACCTTCCCTTCGTAGAAGACGGTATGCTCATAATTGAGGTGACAACAAACACCGGGGAGGGAAATGAGGAAAAGCTCATCTATCACCCTAAAACACTCTCAATCGGTGTCGGCTGTGAACGCGGGACGGAACCATCCGAACTTGTTGATCTGGTGAAAAATGCGTTGAGAAGCAACGAGTTAAGCCGTCTTTCTGTGGGCTGCGTCAGCTCAATCGACCTTAAATCCGATGAAGCCGCTGTACATGCGGTTGCAAAGCATTTTGGACTTACAGCCCGGTTCCTCGACGCAGCAACTTTAAACCGTGAAACGCCGCGCCTTTCCTCCCCATCGGAAATTGTATTCAGGGAAGTTGGTTGTTACGGGGTCAGCGAAGGCGCCGCCCTCTCCGCCGCAGGCCCCGAAAGTAAGCTTGTCATTCCAAAGCAGAAATCAAAAAAAGCTACTGTTGCCATCGCAAAAGCGCCCCGGCCAATTGAACAGGAGTTTATTGGCCGTGCTCAAGGGAAACTCGCGGTGATCGGGATAGGGCCCGGCCAGGATCCATGGCGTACACCGGAAGCCAGCCAGCTCATAGATGACGCGACGGATCTTGTCGCCTACAGCCTCTATCTCGATTTACTGGGTGACGGTATCACCGGCAAGAAACGTCATGATTTTGGGTTGGGGGAGGAGGAAACGCGGGTTCGTACCGCCCTTGACCTTGCGGCGGACGGCAAGAATGTCGCACTGATATCCTCCGGCGATATCGGAATTTACGCGATGGCGGCCTTGGTTTTCGAGCTGATTGACCGCGAAGACAACCCAAAATGGGACCGCCTTGATATTCAGGTGACGCCCGGAATTTCGGCGCTGCAGGCCGCCGCAGCCCGCGCCGGCGCACCGCTCGGCCATGATTTCTGCACCATATCGCTCTCGGATCTGCTAACCCCCTGGGAGGTGATTAAAAAGCGAATTATCGCTGCCGCCGATGGGGATTTTGTGATTTCATTCTACAATCCGGTCTCTATGAAACGGCGGACCCAGCTTCAGGCAGCGAAGGGAATACTGCTGCGTCATCGCCCGGAGCAAACCCCGGTTATTATTGCGCGCAATCTTGGCCGGGACACGGAAAGTGTGACCTTTGTAACGCTTGCCGACCTTGACCCGGAGACAGTCGATATGCTGACACTTGTGATGGTAGGATCAAGCGAGAGTCAAATGACAACCACCAATTCCGGCGCCAAAAGCTGGATCTACACACCGCGTGGCTATAGCGGAAAAATGAAAAGCCAGTCTCTTAGAACAGGAACAGAGAAATGACCGTCTATTTTATTGGGGCCGGCCCCGGCGCGGCGGATCTTATCACCTTGCGTGGTCGCGACCTGATCGCTGCTTGCCCTGTTTGCCTTTATGCGGGCTCGCTGGTGCCGGAGGAAATTCTCACCCATGCGCCGGAAGACGCGCAGATCATTGATACCGCCCCCCTCACCCTTGATGAAATCATCGCTGAGATGGTCAAGGCAAATGAGAACGGTCTTGATGTCGCGCGGGTACACTCCGGCGACCCGAGCCTTTACGGTGCGATAGGCGAACAGATGCGCCGTCTTGATAAATTAGGGATCGACTATACAATCACTCCCGGCGTGCCCGCCTTTGCCGCCGTTGCGGCCACACTTAAAACTGAGTTTACACTGCCCGAGGTGAGCCAGACTGTCATCCTGACCCGGACATCAATGAAGGCGACCGCCATGCCGAACCGGGAGGATTTATCGACTCTTGGTGCTTCCGGCGCAACGCTTGCCATACATCTTTCGGTGCGGAATTTACGGTATGTAACAACCGAACTAATCCCGCACTATGGAGAAGACTGCCCGGTAGCGGTCGTCTTTCGGGCAAGCTGGCCTGATGAGCAGATCATCCGCGGCACCCTTAAGGATATTCAGGGAAAAGTGCGGGCAGAGAAAATTACCCGTACGGCCCTGATTATTGTCGGAAGGGTTCTAACAGCTGAAACGTACCGTGACAGTGCGCTCTATCATGCCGATCATGTTCATGTCCTGCGACCGAAAAAGAAAGCCTAGCGACTATCCTTGCGGGTAAAATCGTCGACAGCAGCTAGAACATCACTTAACCGACCCTTTGTTGCCCCGACGGAAATTTCCGGCCGCTCGATCATCAAAACCGGAATCTGAAGCTGTCGCGCCGCTTCGATTTTTGCGTATGTCGCGGTTCCGCCACTGTTCTTGCTGACCAGAAGCTCAATCCGTCGGTCTGTCAGAAGTCGCAACTCATCCTCTATCGTGAAGGGACCCCGCGCCTGTATAAGCTCGGCATGAGAGTTCTCGGGATTGAATGCAATCGGCTCTATCGTTCTGGCGAGAAAGGATTTTCCGGAAATTTTCTCAAATGACGCGAGTTCCTGACGACCTATCGTGAGGAAAATACGCTCGAAATTTCCAAGATTCTCCGCCGCCTCTTCCATATTCCGGACAGAAATCCAGCTATCCCCCCGTTGCTTCTCCCATGCAAATCGCTGGTAGCGTATAAACGGGACATTCCTCTTACTGCACACACTAAATGCCGCTCGCGTAATTTGCCCGGCGAAAGGGTGGCTGGCATCGATAACCAGGTCGATCCGGCTCTGTACGATAAAGTCGGCAAGGCCTGCCGCTCCACCAAAGCCGCCCGTGACGACGCGCCCGGTTAACGCCGCAGGTAGCGCCGTTCGTCCGGCAAGTGAAGTAACGAGGGCAACATCAGGACGCGCACTAAGTTCCCGGTTAAGAACAACAGCTTCTTCCGTGCCCCCAATAAGAAGGATATTTTTTTGCTCATTCATCGCTTCGGCCCACAAGATTGCCAGCACGATCAAATATCAGAACATCAATCTCGATCTCCGTGCCGCCAACCTCCACAGCAACAGTTTTAGCTTTTCTTGCAACATGATGCGCCAAGGGCAACCCCGCCTCTATTGCCCAGGAAAACACCTGTAATGCGGTATTGGCCTCCCGCGCTTCCTCTATTAATTTCCGAGCCGCGCCAAGATCAGCTAATTGGTCAGCGAGCCAGGTAAAATCAACAGAGCTACGCCCGGAGTGCAAATCCATGCTCCCTTGCGCAAGTTTTGTAATCTTGCCAAAGCCGCCAGCGATACTCAATCTCGGCACCGGATGCGTCCGAATATACTTAAGGACACCACCTGCAATATCCCCCATATCCAGTAAGGCCGCTTCGGGCAGGCCGTAGAGCTCGGCCACTGCTTTTTCCGACGTTGAGCCTGTGCTCGCGGCAAGGTGCGGTTCCCGAGCGGCGCGCGCCACGTCAATCCCCCGATGGATGGAGGCAATCCAGGACGCACAGGAATAGGGCACAACTATCCCCGTTGTGCCCAGAATTGACAAACCACCAATAATTCCAAGCCGCCCATTCATCGTATGGCGCGCAAGCTCAACCCCGTTTTCGACGCTGATTTCAACTTCGATATCAAGCGCCTGCCGGTAAGCTGTCGTCACTTCCTCAACCACTTCACGTATCATTTTTCGAGGAACCGGATTGATAGCGGGCTCCCCCACTGCAATCGGCAGGCCTTCCCTGGTGACCGTTCCGACACCTTCTCCGGCACGAAAAACAATTCCGCTTCCCTCTGTCCCTTTTCTCACCGTGGCAATAATCCGGGCAAGATGCGTCACATCCGGATCATCCCCGGCATCCTTGATAATGCTGACACGGATGAAATCCTTATCCTTTTCTTCTGTCGCCAGAGCAAAAGCCGGGGTCTGGCCTCGCGGCAATGTAATTGTCACCGGATCCGGAAACTCGCCGCTAAACAACGCAGTCAATGCCGCCTTGGTCGCCGCCGTTGCGCACGCCCCTGTCGTCCAGCCATAACGAAGCTCTTTGGCATTTTTTTCCTTCATGAAAACATTTATAAGCGGCGACAGGACAGATGGCTAGGCGGGAAGATGATAGATGTGTAAAAGAGGATTATGGATAAGATATTAAACAAAATGCCGCCGTTTGAATCAGGATCGGTCTGGCTGGTTGGCGCCGGTCCCGGGGATGCGGGACTGCTCACCCTTTATGCCTACGAAGCACTTCGACAGGCAGATGTTCTGGTCTATGATGCACTGGTTGGTCAGGATATCCTGGAACTCACCGGGCCGGATACAATTCTGGAATATGCAGGCAAGCGCGGCGGCAAGCCATCGCCAAAGCAAAACGATATTACAGAGCGGTTAATCGCCCTTGCCCGGGAAGGGAAAAAAGTGCTGCGCCTGAAAGGTGGCGATCCCTATATTTTCGGTCGCGGCGGGGAAGAAGCCCTGACACTGGCAGCGCATAACATCCCTTTCCGTGTTATTCCCGGAATATCATCAGGCGTTGGTGGCCTTGCCTATGCCGGTATTCCCCTGACCCATCGCGAAACGAATTCCGCCGTCACCTTCCTGACCGGCCATGACGCAAGTGGCAAGGTTCCCGATGTCAACTGGGAACATATTGCAAAGGGCTCCCCCGTCATCGTCATCTATATGGGCGTCAAGCATATTCGGTCGATTACGGAAAGGCTTATCCGGTGCGGCCGCAGCAAAGTCGAAAGCGTGGCCATCATTTTCAAGGCAACGACTGAGGATCAGAAAGTTGTTGTCAGTACGCTCGAGAACGCTGCTAAGGATCTCGAAAAAAGCGGTCTGAAGCCGCCTGCCCTCATAGTCATTGGTGACGTTGTCAAGCTTCGCTCACAGCTTGACTGGTATGATAAATTCCTCGCGTCAGGAACAGAAGGCTGATTGTGACACAGCTTCACCAACCAGCCCTGTTGATCGCGGCTCCGGCGTCCGGTTCCGGTAAAACGACAGTGACGCTTGCCCTTCTTCGGGCGTTTCAGCGACAGGGTGTTAACATCGGCTCCTTCAAGGTCGGACCTGATTATATTGATCCTGCCTTTCACGCTGTTGCCTCCGGCAGCCCCTGCTTTAACCTTGATTTATGGGCGATGCGAAGCAGTACACAGGCAACTGTCCTTTCCACAGTGTTTTCTGGCAAGGATGTGGTCATCGGTGAAGGGGTCATGGGATTGTTTGACGGTGCGCAGGATGGCACCGGTTCGACCGCTGATGTCGCCGCAAAATGGGGACTGCCGATCATACTTGTTGTCGATGCTAAGGGACAAGCCGCCAGCGTCGCGGCAGTACTTCAGGGGTTTGATAAATTTCGCGCTGACACCCGGATTGCCGGGGTAATCTTCAATAATGTCGGCGGCGAAGGCCATATCCGCCTTCTGAAAGAGGCCGCCGCAATCGCTGGCATCAACGCCCTCGGTTTTATACCAAGGTCAGATGTACTTGCGCTTAACCACCGCCATCTGGGTCTGGTACAGGCAAGGGAAACTCCGGAACTCGATATTTTTCTGCATAATGCCGCAGATATTATTGAACGCCATTGCGATCTTGATGAGCTGAGAAAAATTGCCAAAACTCCTCACAATGCTTCGGCAAAGACGGATACCGCGCTGCCGCCCCTTGCCCAGAAAATTGCGGTGGCCGAAGACGACGCCTTTGCCTTTACATATCCACATCTGCTTGTCGGCTGGCGTGCGAGTGGTGCTGAAATTTCCTTTTTCTCCCCCCTTGCGGATCAGCAGCCCGATACCGACGCAGGTGCAGTCTTTCTTCCCGGTGGATATCCCGAACTTCATGGCGCACAACTGGCCAACGCGGAGAAGTTCAAGAAAGGAATGCAAACCGCGGCGATAGAGAATAAACCCATCTATGGCGAATGCGGGGGTTTTATGGTGTTTGGGAATGGTATCATCGATAAAGATGGTACCGCGCATGAGATGCTGAAGCTCCTGCCCGTGGAGACCTCTTTTGCCAAACCCAAATTGCATCTTGGCTACCGGAATGCCCGACTTAGGGCAAACTGTATTCTTGGTAATATAGATAAGGAATTTTCCGCCCATGAGTTTCATTATGCCTCGATAAACAAGGCTGACAATTTGCCGCCACTCTTTAATATCAAGGATGCTCGTGGAAATGATCTTGGGGATGTTGGCGCAACTGTTGGCTCGGTTTTCGGTTCCTTTATTCACCTGATTGACAGGAGATAAGATGAGCAGCGACATTACCCTGATTCTCGGCGGTGCGCGCTCCGGAAAAAGCAGGTTTGCAGAAGACTTTGTCATCAAGCATGGCGCTTCACAGATTTATCTTGCAACAGCAGAAGCATATGATTCTGAAATGCAATCCAGGATCAAACAGCATCGACGGGATCGCGGCGACAGATGGACAACCATTGAGGAATCCCTGAGCCTTGCCGAAGCCCTGAAGATTCATTCTCAGGCAACGAATATCATTCTGGTTGACTGCCTCACGCTTTGGCTCAGCAATTTAATGGGGCATGACTTATCAATTGAGA
Source organism: Sneathiella sp. (assembly GCA_040880045.1). GTDB lineage: Bacteria > Pseudomonadota > Alphaproteobacteria > Sneathiellales > Sneathiellaceae > Sneathiella. The sequence goes on along the minus strand of JBBDJF010000036.1, from coordinate 3,139 downwards.
CCGAAATTGATAAACTCATCACTGTGCTTTCCGAACTTCCGGGGCCTGTGGTATTGGTCTCCAATGAAGTGGGGCAAGGGATCGTGCCGGACAATGCTCTTGCGCGCGCCTTTCGTGATCATGCCGGGCGGCTGCACCAACGGCTGGCGGAAATTGCTGAAGAGGTTTATTTTATAACAGCGGGCTTGCCGCAGAAACTGAAATAGGCGCTATGGCTGAAATCCATTCACGAAGTCATCCAACGTACAAAGGCGGCTGGGTTCAGGATTTTCTTGTTTCGCTTGTCTTCCTGACCCGCTTGCCCATTCGCCCTAACTTTATCTTTGAGATGGGCGCGCTTAAAACTGCCTGCCGTCTCTTTTCCCTTGTCGGACTGATTGTCGGTGGCGTTGCGGGGACGATATATATTCTTGCGGCCTATATCGGCCTGCCAATTATCGTTGCCGCTTTTCTCGCCGTGGCGGCGCAGATTATCATTACTGGCGCACTTCATGAAGATGCCATCGGAGATGTCGCCGATGGATTTGGCGGCGGTGCGAACAAAGCGAAGAAACTGGAAATCATGCGCGACAGCCGGGTTGGCACTTATGCTGTCGTTTCCCTGATCCTTGTCATTGGTCTTAAAATCGCGGTGCTGGGAAACATTCCCGATCCATTGATGGGATTTGCCCTTCTCGTCGTGGCGGCGGCGGTCAGCCGCGGCTTAATTGCCTGGGCGCTTTATTTTCTTCCACCGGCACGAGGGGATGGCCTGGGGCATGGTGCGGGCCATCCCGAAATTACGCCCCCCCTGGTATCAACAATCCTTTCCGTCCTGATCGCAATTCTCGTTCTCGGACCACAAATGGGCGCCATTGCGCTTCTTGCCGGTATCGTTGGTGCAAGCCTGATGGGCGCAATAGCCATGCGACAAGTTGGCGGACAAACCGGAGACGTTCTCGGTGCCGTCCAGCAGCTTGCCGAAATTTTTATCCTGATTGCCTGCCTCGCAGCCAGCTAGCCTACATGCCTGGCTAATTCCGGCGTGGTTTCACGCGGTGCGTTGCCTCTGCTTCCAAAGGGTCGTCCGGCCAGTAATGTTTGGGATATCGTCCCTTCAAATCCTTTTTCACGTCGGCATAGGTATTCTGCCAGAAGCTGGCTAGATCCTGTGTGATTTGCACAGGTCGGCGCGCTGGAGACAAAAGGTGAATGGAGACAGGAACACGTCCATTACAAAGCTTTGGTACGTCCTGCATACCGAACAATTCCTGTAGGCGCGCCGCAAGGATGGGGCTTTCAGGATTGCTATAGTCCAGTCGAATATGTGAACCGCTTGGCACTTCTATGGTTGGCGGAGCGTCTTTTTTTAACTGTGTCCGCTGATCCCAACTTAATTGATTCATCAGGATATCAGTGAGATTGATCTTTTGCAGATCGTTAAGGGAGGACATTCCCGCCAGATAGGGACGCAGCCAATCATCAACCGACTTTTCAAGTGCCGCAAATGACAGATCAGGCCAGCCTCCAGCGGGATCATGGTGTCGCACGAAGTTGACACGGGCCGCCAGCGCCTCGCTTTCCGTATCCCACGGAAGGAATTTCAGGCCCTTACTCTTAATTACGGTCAGTAAGGCAGCTGCGATCTCATCCGGCGCGGGATTTTCAACCCGTTGCTGCTCGAGGACGAGAGCGCCCAGCTTGCGCTCTTGAACCGCCAGAATACGTGATTTCCCTTCATCCCAGAAAACCCGGCGATCAGAGACAATCAAATCCTTGAAATTCTCCTCAATCTCCTTGAGCGAAATCGGTGCCGCAAGATCAATACGGGCGTCCCGGCCTTTCCCGTCAAGGTCCGCGACAACCAGATAGGGCTCTCCCTGCAACCGGTCATTCTCCACAAGCCGGGCCCCTCGCCCACCGGAAAGACGATATTGAAGCCGGCTTCCGTCTCGTAATTCGCCGATACGATCCGGATAGGCAAAGGCAAGCAGTAATCCGGTCATTTGCCGATCCTCTGAACCCTGTCCTGATTTCAGTCGACTCCGAAGATCCTGGCTGGCACGAAGTGTCTGCTGCATCGCAATCTCGGCTCTACCGCCTTTTTTACGGGCTTGCGATAAAATCTCCAGTCGCACCCGAATATCCGCATCTGGAAAATCGGGATCACGGCGCAGAACATCCCGCTCCGACAACAAGGCTGCGACATCTACAGCGAGTCCCGTTGCACCAATTTCCTTCGCCCTCAGGACCATTGCTGCAAGTCTGGGATGGAGGGGTAGCTTAACGATTTCCCGCCCTGATGCGGTAATTTTTCCATCCTCGCCAAGGGCGCCCAGCGCTTGCAGAACATCCCTTCCCTGAGCAACCGGGCCTCGCGGTGGTATATCCATCCAGAAGAGATCGGAAGGGTCCTCTACTCCCCATTTTGCGAGTTCCAGCACCAGTGCCGTCAAATCGGCCGTCATGATCTCAGGCTGAGCAAATTCAACAAGTCCTCTGTCTTCCGCCGATGTCCAAAGACGATAGCAAATACCTGGCCCAAGCCGTCCGGCGCGCCCCCGGCGCTGATCGACGGAAGCCCGCGCGATGCGACGGGTTTCAAGTGCCGTCATCCCACTATTCGGATCAAATATGGGTCGCCGTGCAAGCCCTGCATCTATCACGATCCGCACACCTTCAATCGTCAGGCTGGTCTCCGCTATATCCGTTGAAAGTACGATTTTTCGTCTGCCGTCAGGATCGGACAAGATCGCCTTATCCTGTTCTTTCGGCGGAAGGTTTCCATAAAGCGCCAAAATCAGGGCGTCCGACAAGCTCGGCATCCCCGCTAATAGTCTTTGTGTGCGGGTAATTTCGCCGGCTCCGGGCAAGAAAGCCAGAATATCGCCCTCCTCCTCCTGAAAAGCCTGTTCAACTGTCGACGCCACTTCCTGTTCAATCCGCTTGGTCTTGGGGCGCTGTAGAAACCGCGTTTCCACTGGAAACTGCCGACCGGCGCTGCTGATTATGGGGGCACCCCCCAGTGCCCGTGATATCCGCGCCGTATCGATTGTCGCCGACATCAAGAGCAACCGGAGATCATTCCGCAGGATTTCCTGAACCTGCCGAGCGAGCGCGAGGCCGATATCCGTTTGCAGGCTGCGTTCATGGAATTCAT
>JBBDJF010000035.1:0-5535 GCA_040880045.1 Sneathiella sp. | reverse complement strand
CGCCGAAAACATATTCAAGATAGCGATCCGAATTGAGCGCAAGCATGGCAACCCGGTCGCCGGGCTTCATGCCCGCCTTCTGCAACGCCCCCGCCAGTTTAGCGGTTCGTAACACGAATTCAGACCAGCTTTGCTGTCGATCCTTGTAGATCGTCGCCATTGCCCTTGGATTGGCCTGAGCCGCCCGTCTAATTGCTGAAGTTAGCTGCATGATTTTATCTCCCGTTAAAATCTATGCTAGGCGGTTGTTCGGTCTTGATGGCGACCAGTTTAAAGCCTTGCATTTCAAATTTTTTATAATGTAACCCACTAGTGGGTTACACGTCAATAAAATTGGTCTATACTATATAAACTTTACGGCTTGCCCCTCCGGGCCGGGTTGTTTAGGGGATGTCTGATAAAGTTGAAGAGGATGGGTAGACACGATGGTTTGGAACGAAGTGGCGCTAAACAGGAATGACCCGCGAGAGCAGAAGCGTATGGCGGTTTTGCGCTCCGGCGCCAGGCTTTTCAACGCGCGTGGTTTTGACCGGACATCGCTGGACGATATCGCATCGGAACTTAATGTCTCCAAGCGGACACTTTATTACTATGTGAAAAACAAGGACGACATCCTGTTTGAGTGCAACCGGCTGGCGCTTGAATTTATGCAGGAGACAATGGACAACAGCCAGAATCTGGATGTGCCGCCACTGGAACGCCTCGCAATTTTCATGGCCAGCTATATGGACCTGCTCTCCAATGAGTTCGGGGCCTGCCTGGCGCTGTCAAAGGATCGGGTGCTGTCTGACGACAGCCGGAAAATTTTGCGAAATGGGCGGCGGAAGCTCGACCAGGCCGTTCGTGAACTGATCGAGCAGGGAGTTGCAGACGGAACGATAGCCCCTTGCGAACCAAAACTCGCCGCCGCCGCGCTTTTTGGTGCGTTCAACTGGGTGCCTCATTGGCATAATGATGGAAATCGTGACGCCTATGCGAACATCGCAGATAATTTCCTAAGAATATTTCTGGAAGGCCTGCGGGCGCGCAGCTGATCGGGGACGGCGTTGTCACATTAACTTCGTGGAAAATAATTCCGCCAAGGGCTAGTGTTCTTCAATGCAACAGATATCCTACCAGCGCCATCGTTTTCCACCTCTTATCATTCAGCATGCAGTCTGGCTGTATGCACGGTTTACACTTAGCTATCGAGATATCGAAGATCTACTCGCAGAGCGCAGTATGGATATTTCCTATGACGCGCCGTTGATAGTGAAGGAGAAGTACTGGATTTCCTCGTACAACCAAGGCGAAACACCAAAGCTGCCTTGAAATTGATACGCAAGTTATTGAAGAAGCTTGGTTTCTCCCCGTCACAGATCGTTGCAGATAAACTGAAATCCTATCACAAGGCATTTAGAACTCTGGACTTGAGCGCCAAGCATAATGACGGCAAGCGATCTAACAATCGGGCAGAAAATTCACATCTCCCAGTACGACGAAGAGAACGAAAAATGCAGAAGTTCAAGTCTCGGGGGGTCGGCCCAAAGCTCCTGAACAGCGCATTCAAAGGTAGGCCGCAGATCTCTGGTTGCAACCCATTTGTCGATGGATCCACCTGTATCAACACGACCATGTAGAATGGGTGCATGGGCAGAGTCGATTTCGCCTTCCAGCGCCTGCAGCCAGTTACATTCCTGTACCCTAAATGTTACGACGACATTTTCTACCGGAACCAAGTTCCATTCCAGGTTCGGTAACGGCGGCGCGACGGCGGCATCTGCTCCCATATAGGTCCAGATTACGCCGTTTCGCTCCTGACAAGGATAAGCTTTGATCTTGATTTTTTCCTTGAAACGGCTGCCTTCGGGTTCGGCCGGCATGTCAAGAATGGTGCCGGAAATATCAAATTTCCAGCCATGATAGACACAGCGAAGGCCGCAATCTTCGTTGCGCCCCAACACCATTGGCGCACCGCGATGCGGGCAGGCGTGATCGACAAGACCGACCAGTCCGTCCGAACCGCGGAAAGCGACCAGATCTTCACCAAGCAGCCTAATCCGTTGTGGCTGACCGTCGACTTCAAGATCGCCGGAAGGCAGAAAGGGTATCCAGTACAGACGAAACAGATTACCCATTGGCGTTCCAGCAGCAACTCGCACCAATGCTTCGTTATCAGCCTGAGATAGCATCCTTTTGCCCCTTCCTTGTTATTCTATTTTGGCAATTCCACCCCGCCAATACGATAGGCCGAGAAATCAGGTGCCCGTTTTTCGTTGAATGCCGTGTTTCCTTCACGTGCCTCTTCGGACTTCACAAACATGGCGAGGCCATCGCCAGCCATTTTTGCCTGGCCGAAGATTGCGGCGGAATCTGCATTAAAGGAGTGCTTCAGGAACCGGAGTGCACCCGGGCTCAAGGCGACAGCATGCTGGGCCATGGCGCGGGCTTCTTCCTGCAACTTGTCAGCAGGGACTACCTTGTTGACCAGACCCCAGTCCAGCGCCTGTTCCGCCGTATATTGCTGGCAGAAGAACCAGATTTCCCGCGCCCGCTTCTCGCCAACGGTTCGCGCAAGGTAGGCCGTTCCCCAGCCCGCATCGAAGGAGCCGACTTTCGGGCCGGCCTGGCCGAATTTAGCGTGTTCGGCGGCAATGGTGATATCGCAGATTACATGCAGCACATGACCGCCACCGATGCAATAGCCGTTGACGGCGGCAATGACCGGCTTCGGAATATCGCGGATGACATTATGTAGATCGTCAATTTCCCACAGGCCGTTCTGGCTGGCGCCATAAGTGCCCTTTTCCTTCATTTCCTTCTGGTCGCCGCCAACGCAGAAGGACTTCTGGCCCGCCGCCGTCAAGATGACAACCGCCGCGCCCTTGTCGGCCCAGGCCCGCTTGAACGCGTGAAGCAATTCTTCAATGGTCCGTCCGCGGAAGCAGTTAAAGCGGTCTTCGCGGTCAATGGTAATGGTCGCGATACCGTCACTCACTTCATATTTCACGTCTGTGTAGTCCATTGTTTTTCTTTCTTTTGTTCAAATTTTCTATGAAAAGGATTTTACGATCTCGCGGCTGAGAATATGCCGCTGGATCTGGTTTGAACCGTCGAGGATCTGGAACGCCTTGGCGTCGCGCATCAACCGTTCGACATGATATTCGCGCATATAGCCATAAGCCCCCAGGATCTGGACAGCGTCCGTGGTGATCCTCATCGCGGTATCGGTCGCCTGGATCTTGGCCATACCGACTTGCGACAGGGTCTCGTAGCTGACATTGGGGAGTTCGCGATCCACTCGCCAGTTGGTATCCCGCACCAGAAGCTGCGACGCCCGCAGCGAAGTCGCCATATCGGCAAGCATAAAGCCGACCCCTTGAAACCGGGCGATAGATTGGCCGAAAGCTTCACGTTCATTCGCATAGGCCGCCGCAATATCATAGGCGGCACGGCCAATCCCCAGCGTGATCGCCGCCGCGCCCCAGCAGCGCATGGCATTGGCGACACCGTCGAGAATTTTCCAGCCGTCGCCAACTTCGCCGATCAGGCATTCGTCGGGCACCATGACATCTTCAAAGATGACATCGCAGATCGGCCCGCCTTTCAGGCCCATCTTCTTTTCCTGCTTGCCGAAGCTGAGGCCTTTCGTGTCCTTATGGACGACGAAGACGGCGAAATCATTCTTGCCCTTGCCCGTCCGTGAGAAGAGCAGATACCAGTCCGCAACACCCCCGTTGGTGATCCAGCGCTTGGTGCCGTTGATCTGCCACTGATCGCCCTTTTTCACCGCCATGGTTTTCATGGCGCGCGCGTCCGATCCGCAATGCGGCTCCGACAGGCAGAAGGCGGCAATGGAAGGTTTCGAGGTCATGGATTTGAAGAACGCCTCCTGCTGATGCGGCTTGCCCGCCTCCGCCACAATTTTAAGCGGCGAATAGGTCGAGAGCAGAACTGGTCCCATGTCGCATAGGAATATCCGATCTCCTCCAACACAACGGAGAGCACCTGCGCACTCGCATTAATCCCGCCATATTCTTCCGGCATCGGCATGGTCAGGAGCCCCGCATCGGAAAGGATGGGGAGCAGTTCTTCCGGGAACCGGTCCTCCGCGTCGCATTCTTCGGCAAGCGGCGTTATATGATCGGACGCGAGGCGACGCACCATTTCACGGATTTCGGCCGTGCTGTCATCGAAATAGATTTCATCAAGCATATCTTAGTCTGCCATCGTCAGGCCGCCGCTGACACTCAAGACCTGCCCGGTGCAGAATGAGGAACGCGGGGACGCAAAAAACAGGACACCATCGGCAACTTCGCTCGGTTTGCCGACGCGTTTCAACGGAATGGCATTAGTGAGGGCCGTCTTCAGCTTGTCCGGCTGGGACGCGAAAAGCGGCGTATCGGTCGGGCCCGGGCAAATGCAGTTCACATTGATATTGCTGCGGGTCATTTCCCGTGCGAGGGATTTAGTGAAGGAAATAATACCACCCTTGGCGCCCGCATAGACCGTCTCGCCATAGCTGCCGACGCGGCCGGCGTCACTGCTGACCATGACAATCTTCCCGCCGCCCGCTTCGACAAGCAACGGAATGACCGCACGCGTCAGCCTTACCGGACCCATGAAATTAAGGGCCATGATCTTTTCCCAATATTCGGGAGTGTTTTTCATGAAAGGCTCAATGATGTCCCACCCGGCGGCGCTCACAAAGATATCGAGCTTACCATGTTCTTTCCCGATGCTGGCCGCGGCGTCCTCGATGGAAGCCTCGTCCGTCACGTCAAGATGCAGAAAGGAGGCCGTGCCGCCACTTTCCGTAATTGATTTCGCAATTTTTTCACCGCCCTCAACATTGATGTCGGAGACAATGACATGCCCTCCGGCCTTGGCGAATGTTTCGCATATTGCAGCCCCGATGCCCGACGCGCCGCCGGTGACCAGAGCGATTTTGCCTGTAATATCCATTTTTTTCTCTTTTGCTAGTTAAGGGTAATCGGTTTATTTACGGAAGAACGCCGCGATCCGATCCTGTGCCTCCTGTGAGCGCATGGTTATCATCGGCTTTTCAATTTCCAGCGCATATCCGTCAATCTTATGGTCGGAATAGGCAGCAATGCACTCCTTGGAGGCCAGAAGCGCAGGCCTCGCCAGGTTGCCGATTTTTGCCGCCCAATTGCAGCTGACAGTGCTCAGTTCCGCGAGCGGGCAGCTTTTCTCAGCGAGCCCGATGCGTTCCGCTTCCGCACCGTCGACGGTTTCACATCCGAGAATGATCCGGCTGGCAACGCCAGGTCCGCAAAGACGGGTCAGCCGCTGGGTTCCTCCGGCGCCGGGAATCATGCCGACCTGCGCCTCGGGCAGCCCCATTTTGGCCTCATGAGCCGCCACCCGAAGATCGCAGCTAAGCGCCAGTTCCAGCCCGCCACCAAGCGCCGCACCATTGATGGCAACCATGGTCACCGCCGGAAATTTTTCCAGCCGGTCGAAGAGCCTGTGCATCGCCCGGACATAGGTGATCATGTCATCAACGCCGCTGTCGGACTGGAAATGCTGCTG